>JANYBY010000328.1 GCA_025360565.1 Bacteroidota bacterium | reverse complement strand
CGTTTTACGCGATTCTAAATTAATTGAGTATAAAGGCGATAAGCAGCCTTGCGGGTTTCATCACGAAATAAATTCGTTCACACAAAATGAAATACAATTAAGCGACGGCGATTGTATTTATACATTTACCGATGGTTTTCCGGATCAGTTTGGCGGGCCAAAAGGCAAAAAATATAAATACAAACAATTGGAAGAGCTGGTTATTTCAAATAAGGACAGGTCTTTTGCAGAACAAAAAATAAAACTCGAAACATCTTTTGAAGATTGGAAAGGAGATTTGGAGCAAATTGACGATGTGTGTATAATTGGAGTTGGTGTGTAGATGAATGAAAAAGTTAGTTATAATTTTAGTATGTAGTGTTACAGGATTATTGCAAGCACAGTTTACTTCTAATCAGCGGAGGGTACTTGATTCGCTTAACAAAATAATTGATAACCCTTCTGCGGCAGATACATCAAGGGCAGCGGCCTATGTGGGGCTGTCGGATATTTTATATATTATTAGCGCAGATACATTGATTCCCCTTTGTGAAAAGGCCATTCTGATAGCGGAGAAGCGACTTCTGATCCCAACATTGTCGTTAGCCGAAAAACATCAATTTAAATATATCATGGCTACTGCCTACAATAATTTGGGAGTAGGATATAACAACCGGAGAGATGCGATAAAATCGCTTGAATTTTACATAAAGGGAGTGAAATTATATTCTGAAATCGGTGATCAAAGAGGGATTGCGCAATCAAATGCTAACATGGGTGATATATATGATAACCTTGGCCAGGTTGAAAAAGCACTTGATTGTTATGTTAAGAGCTTAGAGGTGTCGGAAAAAATAAAAGATAAACCGGGCATTTCGCTTGCGCTGAATAATCTTGGATATCTTTATAATACGCAAAAGGAATATAAAAAATCGCTTGACTATTTATTAATAAGTTTAAAGATCTCGCAGGAGCTTAACGAGATCAATAAATTGCCGTATACCCTTGGAAACATAGGCGCCGCTTATTTTAGAATGGATGACAATGTTAATGCGCTGAAATATTTTGATGAATGCCTTAAAATGCAAAAACAAAACGCTAACCGGGACGGGGTGGCGGCGGTATTAAACAATATGGCGGCGGTTTTTGTAAGTTTAAAGGATTTTGATAAGGCCGTCGTTTATTTTAAAGAAGCGTTTGACATTAATACCGAATTAAAGAATAAACTCGGCCAAGAAGCGGTTTATATTGGGTTGGCCAATATGTATGCTATAAAAAAAGAACTGGGTCCTGCGCTTGAGAACGGTCAAAAGGCTTTAAGCATAAGTACCGAACTGAATTATCCTGGAAAGATCTCGGCGGCGGCCAATGTGCTGCAAACCATTTACCTTGAAATGAAGGATTACAAAAATGCTTATAAAATGCAGGCTCTATATTACAGCGTTAAGGACAGTATACAAAACGGTAATTTTAAAAAAGCCACCATACGCCAGAATATGGTTTTTGAATTCGAAAAAAAACAAGCTATTCGCGAAGCCGAATTTGTGAAAGAGACCGAAAAAAGAGAAGTGATCATTAAAGACGAACATGCGCGTAAAAATTTAATTATAGTGTTTATTGTTGCAGGGTTTTTAATTGTAATTGTTTTTTCAGGATTCCTCTACAATCGTTTCAGGATCATCAGCAAACAAAAAATTATTATTGAAGAACAAAAAGAATTAGTTGAGGAAAAACAAAAAGAGGTACTCGACTCCATCCATTACGCAAAACGGATCCAAACGGCTTTAATTACCAATGAAAAGTACATTGATAAAAATCTGAACCGGCTTCAGAATGATAAAACATAAAATAAATGGAAAATTATATTTATGAGGATAAATTGGAATCGGAAAGATTAATTACCCGTAAATTAATTTACGATGATCGTAAAATATGGTGTAATTTTTTGAGCGATAAAGAAGCGGTTGAATTTTTTCCCGATTTCGGTGAGAAATCAGCCGAAGAACGCGCTTTGTATTGGATAGATAAACAAATGGGCCGTTATGCCGAAAATAGATATGGCCTGCAAGCTTTGATAAATAAGCAAACCAACGAGTTCATTGGCCAATGCGGCCTTTTATTGCAGGAAGTGAACGGAAAAACGGAAGTGGAAGTAGGTTATCATATATTTAAAAAATATTGGGGACAGGGTTATGCCCCCGAGGCTGCCAAATTATTTTTGAATTATGGATTTAAAAATGATCAGGCAACATCCATCATCTCCATTATTCATACAAAAAATAAAAAGTCGCAGCGGGTAGCCGAAAAAAATGGCTTGATCAGAGGAGAAGAGGCAACGTGGATGGAACTGCCGGTGTTTATTTATAGGATCAATAAAGAATAGAGCGAAAACCGATTTTAAAATTTTAATTAAAAATAATTATTCCAATTTGGTCTCAGTAAACTTAACCGGATCAAAAAAATCTTTATTGATTTCTTTTGGAAATTTGATGTCAAAATAAGTTTCAATCAAATTTAATTGTCCGTTCTCTTTAAAAATTATTTTTTTTGCAACCCAATTATTTTCCATGTTCACATAATCACTTAAAATAATATCGCGCACCTCGTTAGGCCTATTGTATATGATCCGGTGTAAATAAAACCGCTCGGCATCTATCCATAGCTGATTACTTTTTTCGTCTCCTTTTTGGGCTCCAACCACAAACACTTTTCTTCCTTCAAATACGTCTTCCCGTACAATTTTTAAATTATATCCCAGCGAATCGAGCAGGTGATGGGTTTCATAGGGTTTCAAAAAATAAATATCAAATGCCGCCAAAAGCAGATCGTGAATAAATAGTTTGTGAACGGGCTCCTGGTTCTCATTAAAAACATGAATTTTATTTCCTTCAAAGAGCACACCCACTTTAGCATCTTTGGTTTTAAATTTTATCGATAATTTTCCGGGTGCACTGTAAGCTTCGTGCCAAATTTCTATTTTATCTTCTTTACCATCTTTATAAAATTTTGTTTCCTGACTAAAGGTAAAATTCTTGTACCAGCGCCCGCCCGCGTAAGCATTACGTGTTGCGGCAATGGCGTCGTACCCGCTATTTATAACCGATTTATTTTTACTTACGGTGCTGCCAATGGCAAAAGCAGTTTTTTGTCCGCTTGTGTTGCTGAGTATCCTTATTTTATTTGTTGCAAAGCCCATGTAACTTGACTTCCAGCTTTTTCCTCCGTCAAATGTTTCAAAACCGTATGGCATGGCGCCCACCCAGCCGTGTTTATCATCTGTAAAAGCAACACCAAATTCACGAACCTTAAAATCTTTCACCAATTCCATTTCTTTCCAAGTTTTTCCGCCATCAATTGTTTTTACAATATATCTTTGGTCGGCCGTTGCATTTGTATCATAACTTTGCACAGTAACATATCCAACACTTCGCGAAGGAAAAAATTGTTTCCAGGTTATTTCCGCGTTTCTTTTGCTTTCATAAACTTTTTCCCAAGTGTTGCCTCCGTTATGTGTAATGAGTATCAATGCGTGGTTATTATCCAGGTCGTCACCACTTGCCGCGCAAATAAGGCCTTCTTTTAAAGTAAAGAATTTAATATCTAAAATATATTTGCAGTACATGTTCATGTCGGCCGATAAAAAAGTATTTCCGTTATCGTGGCTAATTATGGTAAAGGCGGGACTTCCAACCCTTCCGCCGCAAAAAATATGAGTTTTATAATTTAATATACCCGAATTAATGATGGGTTCTTTGTAAATGTCGAGAGCGCACAAACCTTTTACGGTTGGTCCGCTATAAGCCACAGCAATCCATGTTATACCGCCATCTGTAGTTTTATACAAGGGAACGGTATCTGTAACATTCGGAAAATAATCGGTGCCAATGTTTCCGGCAAAACCATTTAAACTGTCGGCAAATGCAATGCATCTAAAAAAAGTTCCTTTTTTTTCGAAGATCAGTTTCCAATCGGTACCGCTGTTTGTTGTTTTATAAATTTTACCGTTGCCATTGCAATACCATCCTGTAGTTTCATTTATAAAATAAATATCGTCCTGTTTCCCTTTATAATCATCGGTTTTAACCTGTTGCCAATAAGGGGCAGTGTTAAGAGATTGTGAAAATAATCCGGCGGTAAAAATAAGGCTTCCTATAAAAGACTTTAAAACGCTAATATTTATGAGCTTTTGCATGTTAAAAAAAGGATGTTAAACTACTTAAATTTAAGCAAATTATAATGCAAAATCGTTTCTTCATCTGCCTCCTTTCCATTATATTTGTATGTTAAGGGTATTACTAATGGAAAAGGAAGGTACAACAACTGAAACAAATAATTTAAGTTTCGATGATTTTAAAAGGATCATCCTCAGCGATTTTAAATTAGTGAACGAAAGCCGCCAGGCAAGTTTATTGGGCAGAAAAGAAGTGCTTACAGGGAAGGCCAAATTCGGGATCTTTGGAGATGGTAAAGAGGTAGCACAGATCGCCATGAGCAAAGTGTTTAAAAATGGCGATTTTAGAAGTGGTTACTATCGCGATCAAACCTTTATGTTTTCTATTGGGGCATTAACTTTAAAACAGTGGTTTGCCGGGCTATACGGCCATACTGATCTGGATTGTGAACCAATGAGTGGCGGAAGGCAAATGGGCGGGCACTTTGGCACACACAGCTTAAATGCTGATGGCAGTTTTAA
>JANYBY010000099.1 GCA_025360565.1 Bacteroidota bacterium | reverse complement strand
TCATTCCGAGCGCAGCGAAGGAATCTTTTCCGATAGATTGCTTCGTTCCTTCCTCACTCGCAATGACGGCCGGTTTAATAAAATCGGCCAAAGCAATATTATATTGGCCCGCAGGTTTTTTAGTTTGCTGACGAAGTGTGTGAAAGAACAATTGTTTTTCTTCAGAGAGGGTGAGGCTAATATCATCATCATTTACCTGACTTGCAGGATAGATTCCAACAACGGCTTTTGCGGTTAACCACTTTTCGGAAATAATTTGTTTTAGCATTTTTTGTGCGTCGTCAAATAATTTTTTTGCTTCCACGCCCCGTTCTTTATCATCAAATATTTTTGGATAAGATCCTTTCATTTCCCATGAATGGAAAAAAGGTGTCCAGTCAATATATTCTGCAATTTCATTCAGATCGTAATCATTAAAAACAGTGTTACCCAATTTATTTGGTTTTACTATTTCAACTTTATCCCAATCAATTTTAAATTTATTTTTTCGTGCTTCTTCCGGCGAAATAAATTTATTTTGCGATTGGGCATTTTTATTTTGTTCGCGAACCCGATCGTAATCTTTATTTACTTCAGTCATAAAAGCATCGCGCAATTCTTTCGAAATTAAACTGCTTGCTACTGGGACAGACTTGCTGGCATCATTCACATGAACCACAGGCCCCGAATAATTTTGCGCGATCTTTACCGCCGTATGAACTTTCGAGGTTGTTGCACCACCAATTAGTAATGGCGTTTTAAATTTTAAACGTTCCATTTCTTTGGCAACGTGCACCATTTCATCCAATGAAGGCGTGATCAATCCGCTTAAGCCAATCACATCTACATTGTGTTTTTTTGCTTCGTCTAAAATTTTATCACACGAAACCATTACGCCAAGATCAATTATCTCGTAATTATTACAAGCCAACACAACGCCCACAATATTTTTTCCAATATCGTGCACATCGCCTTTCACCGTGGCCATTAAAATTTTCCCCGCGTTTTGCCTGCCGTCTCCAACAATTCCCGCCTTTTTATTTGCTTCTTTTTCCGCTTGCAAATATGGTTCTAAATAAGCGACGGCTTTTTTCATTACCCTTGCGCTTTTTACAACCTGTGGCAAAAACATTTTTCCGCTGCCGAAAAGATCTCCAACCACATTCATGCCGTCCATTAAAGGGCCTTCGATCACATGAAGCGGTCTTCCTAATTTTAATCTTGCTTCTTCCGTATCTGCATCAATGTGTTCAACCAAACCTTTTACCAAAGCATGGCTCAAACGCTGTTCTACTGTGCCTTTGCGCCACTCTTCGTCTTTTTCTGTTTTTTCTTTAGTAATTCCTTTTAACGATTCGGCATGGTCAACTAATCTTTCGGTTGCATCGTCACGACGATTCAATAAAACATCTTCAACTAATTCTAAAAGTGTTTTTTCGATATCATCGTAAATTACAAGTTGAGCCGGGTTTACAATTCCCATGTCCATTCCGTTCTTTACTGCGTGGTATAAAAACGCAGAATGAATGGCTTCACGCACATGATCATTTCCTCTGAACGAAAACGAAACATTACTTACCCCGCCGCTAACTTTAGCGTACGGTAAATTTTCTTTGATCCATTTGGTTGAATTAAAAAAGTCCAGCGCATTTAAACGATGTTCTTCCATGCCGGTGGCAACCGGAAAAATATTCGGATCAAAAATAATATCCTGCGCCGGAAATTTTACTTTATCAACTAAAATATCATAAGCGCGTTTGCAAATATCTTTTCTTCGCTGCAAGGTATCGGCCTGGCCAACTTCATCAAAAGCCATTACAATAACAGCAGCGCCGTATTGTTTTACTTTATTGGCCTGTTCAATAAATTTTTCTTCACCTTCTTTTAATGAAATTGAATTTACGATGGCTTTTCCCTGCACGCATTTTAATCCGGCTTCTATCACTGTCCATTTTGAAGAATCGATCATGATAGGCACACGGCAAATATCCGGTTCAGATGCGATCAGATTTAAAAATAGGGTCATAGCTTGTTCGCTCTCTAACATGCCTTCATCCATGTTCACATCAATTACCTGTGCGCCACCATCCACCTGATCTTTGGCGATAGAAAGCGCCTCTTCGTAATTTCCTTCTTTAATTAAACGTAAGAATTTTTTAGAGCCGGTAACGTTTGTACGTTCGCCCACATTTAAAAAATTACTTTCCGGTGTTAAGGTGTAAGGCTCCAATCCGCTTAAATGCATTAAATGATCGGCCTCAGGTTTTTTGCGGGGCTTCGCATTTTTTGCCAACTCGGCAATTCTTTTGATGTGATCAGGAGTTGTGCCACAGCAGCCGCCAACAATATTTAAAAAACCTGCTTTTAAAAAATCTTCTATTTGATGTCCCATTTCGTGTGCATCCTGATCGTACTCACCAAACTGATTTGGCAAACCCGCGTTTGGATAAGCGCTTACAAAAAACGGCGCTTTACTTGAAAGCTCTTCCAAATAAGGTCTCATGTCTTTTGCGCCCAGCGCGCAATTCAAGCCAACGCTCAACAAATTAACATGCGAAACAGAATTTAAAAATGCTTCGGTGGTTTGTCCCGATAAAGTTCTGCCGCTGGCATCGGTAATAGTTCCCGAGACCATCACAGGCATTTTTTTATTTATTGATTTGCAATGATTTTGAATGGCGAATAAAGCAGCCTTTGCGTTTAAGGTATCAAAAATAGTTTCAATTAAAAGCAGATCGGCGCCACCATCAATTAAGCCGCGAACTTGTTCGGTATAAGCGGTAACCAATTCATCAAATGTTATAGCGCGAAATCCGGGATCATTTACATTTGGTGATAAAGATAAAGTTCTGTTTGTGGGACCAATTGCTCCTGCAACAAATGCGCCCGCTCTTCCTTTGCCTTCGGGCGATGCCAAAAACTCGGCAACTGCTTGCTTCGCAATTTTAGCAGATTCAAAATTTAATTCGTAAACAAATTCCTGCATGTCGTAATCGGCCATGGCAATGCTTGTATCGCTGAAAGTATTTGTTTCAATAATATCGGCACCGGCTTTTAAATATTCTTTGTGAATGGTTTTAATGATCTCGGGTTGCGTAAGAGACAATAGATCGTTATTGCCTTGCAGATCTTTATGCCAATCTGCAAAGCGTTTACCGCGATAATCCTTCTCAGTTAATTTGTATTGTTGTATCATGGTGCCCATTGCACCATCAATTACCAATACTCTTTTTTCTAATTCTTGTTCTATGTTCATATTTTTTTTGAGTCGTCTCGACTCCCTGCCTGCCGTCAGGCAAGCGCCAGACGTGACAGTTCTTTTTAATTCAATACTTTAATTTCAAACAAAAAAAAATCCCTTCTGCTTTTATAGTCAGAAGGGTTTATGATGGTTTAAATATTTAAAATTTCATATAACTCTGACTTATCTTCTCCGGTTTTAAACGGAACGATTTTCCACCTTCATTTCCTAAATTGAAAATTAAGAATGTAGAATTAAGAATGAAAATTCTCAATTTTTAATTTTTAATTTTTAATTTTAAAAAGGGTTGGTAAGGCTTCAGCGGGCGTATCCCTCGGCCTTTCTTGATAAGTATATAAAGAACGTGAGACAAATGTACGGATTAAAAATGAAAATAAAAACAATCCTTAATTAAAGAGGATTTCTATAACTGTTCCTTTGTATTTATCAAGGTCGGCTATTTCTTTCATTATTTTTTTCATCCATTCCCTTTGCTTATCACCATTCATTGAGCCGTCGGTCTCATCATCGTATTTATCTTGATAAACATCCATTTCTTTATCGTAAATTTTATAAAGCTCATCCGTTTTAGTGATTAAATCGACGTGGTTTTTAACTTTAGTTTCACTTATGGCTTTTCGTAATTTTCGGGCATATAACTCTACAATGTCAAAATGTTTTTGCTCATGTACTAAAACGCTCTCGTTGATCCAGTTTTTATTTTTCCACGACTTGTGCCTGAAAAAAACGGCCTCTACTTTTACAGTGATCGGTTTTTGGTTTGCCTCCGAAACAGTTTGTAAAATATCATAATGGGTTGATGCGGCCGCGAAACGTTTTTCGGGTTTGCCGTTAAAATCATCCCAGGTCAGTAATTTTCCTTGCTGCCAAAGTAAAACGTTTTTATCAGATTGAAACGCGCACAAAAACGCGATCACAAAAACAAATAAAAAATAAATATGTACTTTTTTTCGCATTTTAAAAATTATCAAACCATTGATGTTGTTTTGCAGGAAGCCTAAAATCTTTAAGCATGGCCGATTTAATGTTAATGGTTAAACTGTAACGTTTGTTTGCACCAAACGGAACCCAGTCAATACGGGCTTCCCAGCATTTCAGATCGCGGTATAAATTAATGCTTGTGTAACTTAATTTTTGATTGGTAAAATCGTAACCGCTGGTAATTCCTATTTTCCAGAATTTAGTCGGCATTACATCTCCGCTAAAATTTAGGGATTGCACCGGTGTTATAACACGGTTATTGCTCGTAAGGTTTAAGCCGTAATTTAAATAAATGTTCCAGGGCACTTTTGTACTTTTGGTTAGATCGCTTGCAACACCCTGCTCTACGCCATTTGAAACGGCCGGGCCCTTCTTCGCTTTTTTCAAAGCCTCGATCATATTGTTGCTTAAACTGGTTGTTACGGCAAATGTGGCGGTTTTAAATCTTGCAAAATTACCGTTTTGATCATAGGCGAATGTTTTTACCCGTCGCTGCAAAGTTTTATCGTAAGCGTAAGGATCAAATGCGGAGCTTGCAACCACATCAAAATACTTAAATAATTTTGTTCTTGCTGAAAGCCCAATGTCGGCCATCCTAAAACTATCGGCTGCAAAATTATAGGAGGTGGTCATACTTAAATTTTGTATGAGGACCGCTTTATTATAAACAAAACCAGTGTCTGTTTTTTTCTTGATCTTGGCTTCAAGGTTATTGCTTAAGTTAATTCCCAAAGCATTTTGTTTTCCCTGCGCCGGGCCGGCAAATAAAGATCTTTCAAAAATGCTGTATTTTGTTGTATGCCCGAATGTATCGGTTTGAATTTTTTTCCAAAAACCAAATTGTTCATCGCCAAAATCGGGACGATAAGTGTAAGAGAAAGTAGGAATAAGTAAATGACGGATCTGCTTTACTTTTCCACGTTTAAAAACATAATCAAAAAATACTTTCGAAGTTAAAGAAGTACTAAAATAAGCGTCGTACCCGGCTACAAAGCCATTAACAATGCTAGTTTTAACTGTGCCCGTTGGAAAAAGATCTGATGTTGGAACAAACTCTTTACGCACACTTTTGGTGAACATAACCGAACTTAAATTTAAAGCGGGCGTAACGGTAAAATATTTAAACACATTAAAATTTGTTGAAATAGGTAAAGAGTGTTTCACCCCATACTTCAAACTATCTAAAATATTGCCGCTAAAAATACCTGTTGTATCTTTGCCGCTAAATGTATTTCTCGCTTCCAGCAAATAGTTCATCCCAATCTTATCAATAACGGTTTGTTTTATGGCATTTTTTCTACGGAAAGGATAGAAACGATTAACGTTAAATGTTAATGAAGGAAAAGAAATATCAACACGTTTTGAAATGGAGTTTTGACTGTGCGTAGCGTTTAAACTCATCGAACCTATTTTAAATGTTTTGGTAAAATTAATATTTGATTGAAATGTGTTATTTAAAAATTGGCCTGAATTAAGGGAATTAAAACGGTTAATGCTTTGGTTACTTACGTAATTTACATTGGCGCTGAAACGTACTGTAGGATTATTTTTATTGTCCTGCGTATGCAACCAGCCAATGCTATAGGCTTTGTTTTTAGTGAATGTTTTGGGAACATCTTTATCGCCAAGGTTAACTTGATTAAATCCTAAATTAACCATTCCGCTTGCTTTGTAAAGTATATTGTAATCGTTCGTTGTTCTCACTGCAAAACTTCCGTTCGAATAAACATCACCTTTAATGATCATATCGGTTTTATCGTTTATTCCCCAATAAAACCCGCCATCTTTTAAAAAAAAGCCTTGCGTGGTTGAATTACCGGGTTGCGGTAACACCAAACCACTGTGTTGTTTTTTTGTATTTGGAAAATAACCAAAAGGCAACGCCAATGGGGTTGGTACGCCCCCGATCTCTAAATACATTGGCCCGGTCACGATCTTATCGTCCGGAATTATTTTTGCTTTGGTGGCCCTGAAAATAGTTCTGGCATCTGCATCCTTACAGGGAATACATTTCATATCCCTCATGTAAATAATATTGCTGCTGTCTTTTTTAATTTCGTTGCCAATCACTAATAATTCGCCCTGATGCGTGAGCGCGTTAAAAATTTTGCCTTTTTTTGTTTTAAGGTTGTACATTATTTTATCGGCCTCCATGGTTTGCTGATCGTCTTTAAAAATAGGCGTGCCTACATTTTTACCTAAACTGTCTTTTTTACCGAAAGCGGTTACAATATTTTTTGTATAATCAATTTCAATGTACTCGGCCTTCAGATCCATAGTTTGATATTCAACATGAGCCTTTCCATATAAAAGAACTTTAGAGCTGGAAGCCATATAAACAACGCTGTCTTCGGCACCATAATTAATTTTACTTTCAATTGTTTCATCGTCCGAATACGTATCTAAAGTATCAACATTTACTTTTTTTAACGTATCTTTTGGTAGCACTTGCGCATATATAGGCAGGCTCGTAAAAGATATTAACACCGCAAGGAAGAAAACTACTTTACTATTTAACCTTTTTATCAAGCTTAATCGAATATTTTTAATGATTAAAGTTTAATTAAAACTATGCTCAACTTACAAAGCTACAATACTTTACGGTTTTGAAGGTTGATTGTGGAATAGATATGGTTAAAAAAATACAATATTTATTTGTACTAATTGCAGTGTTTGCGCTTGTTGCAGGCTTTTCTTTACACAAAGGAAAAGGTGGCAGCATACGAACTGTTGTGATTGACGCGGGACACGGGGGCTTAGACCCGGGCTGCAAAGGCGCGGCCAATAACGAAAAGGATGTGGCCCTTGCGGTGGCCTTAAAACTGGGTAAATTAATAGAAGAAAACTTAAAAGATGTTAAAGTAATTTATACACGCACCACCGATATTTTTGTGAGCCTTGAAGACCGCGCCCAAATTGCGAATAAAGCAAAAGCAGATCTGTTCATTTCCATTCATTGTAACGCCGCCGGAAAACCGGTGATGGTAAAAGATAAAAAAACAGGGAAGAAACGAAAAAAAATGTACAAAAATAAAAAAGGAAAAATGGTGGTGGTTGAAACAACCAACCCAATTCCTTTTGGAACAGAGACCTACGTGATGGGAATTAAAAATGAAGAAGGAAAAATGAAAGTGGCGGCACGCGAAAACTCTGTTATTTTATTGGAAGAAGATTACGAAAAAAAATACGGAGGTTTTGATCCCGATAGCCAGGAGAGTTATATTATTATGAGTAATTACACATCGGCTTACGTAATACAAAGCGCGAACCTTGCGGTAAAAATTCAGGATGAGTATACAAAAAAGGCGGGACGAATTGATAAAGGTGTGCACCGGCAAAGTATTTGGGTGCTGTGGCGCACATCTATGCCAAGTATTTTAACCGAGCTCGGATTTTTAACCAATCCTTTAGAGGAACAATTTTTAGCAAGTGAAAAAGGGCAGGAGTATTTGGCTAAATCTATTTTTAGAGGATTGCGAAAATATAAGGACGATATTGAAGGAAACAAACAGGAATACAATGATGATATTGAAAAACAGAATCCACTTGAGAATGAAAATTTAAAAGCGGGAAATTTACCAAATCAAAAAACACCAAACGAAGAGGACGAAGAGGAGGAGGAAAAGGAAGTGAAAAAGCCTGAAGAGAAAAAAGAGATTCCCGTAAACACAAACACCGTTGAGATAAAATCGGAAGAGAAAAAAGAAAAAGTAAACGACGGAAGATATGTTGAGATAGAATTAAAAAAAGCGGATAGCCTGAAATTGAAAGCTACTGCCGACAGTTTGCAGGCAAAAGAAATTGCGGATAAATTTAAAAGGGAAAAGGAACTGAAAGAAAAAGAGCAATTGGAATTAAAAGAAAAAGAATTGACTGCGGCCAAAGAGAAGGCGCAAAAAGAGTTGCGGGAAAAAGAAGCCGCAGCCAAAGAAAAATTAGAGAGAGAACAAAAAGAAAAAGAAGCGAAGGAGGCCGCCAACTCGTTAACTGTTGCAGTGAAAGCGGAAAAGAGCGCGATCGTTTTTAAAGTATTATTTGCAAGCAGCGATGTAAAATTAAATTTGAAGCAGGAAAAATTTAAAGATATTGTTAACGGTTCTTTTTATAAAGCAAAAGAGATATACAAGTACACTTCCGGTAATTTTGCGCTCATGAAAGACGCATCAGCACACCAAAACGCGTTGCGTGAAAAAGGGTTTAAAGATTGTTTTGTGATTGCCATGAAAAACGGCGAACGTATGGATGTTGCGGAAGCTAAGAAAGAAACAGGACAATAAAAATTTATCTTCCTTTAAAAATTGGCTTGCGTTTTTCTAAAAAAGCACTAACGCCTTCTTTAAAATCTCGGCTACCAAAAGATTTTCCAAATTCTTCGATCTCTACTTCAAATCCGTTAAGTTGCGGATTGTATCCTGCGTTAATTACTTTAATAGCGGTTTTAACAGCGGTAGGGCTTTTTGAAGAAATTTTATTTGTGATCTCGAAACATTTATTTAAAAGCTCATCTTGTGTAGTAACATAATTTGCAAGTCCCCATTTATAAGCGTCCTGCGCGTTTATCATATCTGCCGTAACGATCATTTCCATTGCTTTGCCTTTGCCTACTAATTGCGCTAAACGCTGCGTGCCGCCATAACCGGGAATCAATCCTAAACTTACTTCGGGTAAACCCATTTTTGCATTATCGCTAACAACACGAATGTGGCAAGCCATTGCCAATTCTAAACCACCGCCCAAGGCAAAACCGTTAACCGCAGCAATAATAGGCTTGCTGTAATTTTCAATAAAATTAAATATTTTAAAATGCCCGATCGAACTCAATTGTTTGCCTTGCTCAATAGAAAAATTGGCGAATTCAAAAATGTCGGCACCGGCAACAAACGCTTTTTGGCCCGAACCGGTAATGATAATTGAATTAATATCGTTTTCGTTTTCCGATTCCAATAAAATTTCGTGCAGTTCTTCTATTGTTTGTTTATTTAACGAGTTTAATTTGTCAGGACGATTGATCGTAATTACCAATACACCGCTTTTAACTTCGCATAAAATATATTCGCTTGTAGCCACCATGTTTGTAGTTTAAATATTGAGGCAAATATAAAGCAAATGATATAAATAACCGTAAAAGTTATAAACGGCTGTGAATAGCTTATTTAGCCTTTTTAACACTTAATCTGCTCAATTTTTTGTATCTAAATAATCCGCTAAATATTTAGCCATGCTGAAACAGGATTGTAATAAATAACCCCCTGTGGGCGCATCGTAATCGAGCATTTCGCCGATGGTAAAATGATCCGGTAATTTTTTTAGCTCAAAATTTTCGCCAATTTCATCTAAACAAATTCCTCCTATGGTTGAAATGGCTTCATTGATGGGCGCAGTATTAACCAGGGTTAATTTAAAATTTTTAAGGTGATCTGCCAGTTTATCAATGGCTAAAAAATCTTCCTTTGAAACAAATGTTTTTAAAAGCTGAACCTGCTGAAGACTCAGATTTAATTCGGTTTTTAAAGTATCGGTAATATTTTTTTTGCCGGAACTTAATTTTTGAATGATCTTTTCGGGTGATAATGAGGGCTTAAGATCAATGCTTATTTCAGCCTTTCCGTTTTTTGTTAATTGCGCTCTTATTTGTGGGCTTAAGGGATAAATACCGCTGCCTTCAATACCGAATTTGGTGAGGGTAACTTCGCCCAATTGTGTTTTATTACCGCAGTTAATAGAAATATTTTTTAAGATCTTCCCCTCAATTTTTTTCTCCAATTCTTTTTCCCAATTAATTTTAAATGCGCAATTACTTGCCTTAAAAGGATCGATCTTGATATTTTTTTCCAAAAAATAATTGGTCCAATCGCCTTTACTGCCGGTTACAGGCCAGCTTGCCCCGCCAAGGCAAAAAATAATATGATCGGCTTTTATTTCAATGGCTTGGCCATTATTTTCAAAAAGTAAATGGCCGTTAGAAAAACCTTTCCATACATGTTTTGTATAAATGTTTACCGAATTACTGTTTATTTTTTTGAGAATAATATTTAGTACTTCGGCGGGCTTGATCCCTTTTTTTGGAAACACCCTTCCGCTGGTGCCTACAAAGGTTTCAATGCCCAAATTATTGATCCATTTTATAAGATCTACATTAGAAAAGTGCTTGAATGATCTTTGCAAAAAAGAGGAGGGGGTGTACCGTTCAATAAAATTGATTACGTTTTCAGAATGCGTTAAATTCAATCCGCCGTCGCCGGCCACTAAAAATTTTCGGCCCAATGTTTGGTTCCCTTCGTAAATACTGATTTCAAATTTTTTGGAATTTAATTCGCAGCCAAGCATTAACGCGCAGCTACCACCGCCGATTATAGCGATCTTTTTTTTCAACGAATGCACCTTGATCTTTTCAACACGATAATTTTTAACCGGTATAGATCCGGACCTATTTCCCTATTTTTTAAAAAATGTTTTCATGAATTCGCTCGCAAAAACAAAGTCAAACAACTCTTTATTATCAGTATTTAAAATTTTTGTTTTGTCTCCCGCCCACCAATTCTCTCCTTTAAAAACAAACATAATATTTTCGCCTATCTCCATCACACTATTCATATCGTGCGTAATAATAATAGTTGTAATGTTATACTCTTCGGTAATATCTTTTATGAGTGTATCAATAATTATAGAAGTTTTTGGATCAAGTCCCGAATTGGGCTCATCGCAAAATAAATATTTAGGATTGTTGGCAATGGCGCGTGCAAGAGCCGCGCGTTTTTTCATCCCACCGCTTAATTCGGCCGGGTATAATTTATTTTTTCCTTCTAACTGCACGCGTTGTAAACAAAAATTCACACGGTCTAATTTTTCCGCCTTGGTAAGATCGGTAAACATATCTAATGGGAAGTTCACATTTTCTTCCAGCGTTTGCGAATCAAATAGAGCGCCGCCTTGAAAGAGCATGCCTATTTTCTTTCTGATTTCTTGTTTTCCGTCAGAATTTAATAATGGAAAATTTTGTCCATCATATAATATTTCACCACTATTAAGCTCATGCAAACCCACCATCATTTTTAAAATGGTTGTTTTTCCGCAACCGCTTTCGCCAATAATTAAATTGGTTTTGCCTTGTGTAAATTCAAACGATACGTTTTTCACCACTTGCCGCTCACCAAAAGATTTGTTTATGTTTTTAATTGCTATCACTACCCAATAAATAATTTGGTGTAAATTAAACTAAACAATAAAATTAAAATACTGCTGTATACTACGGCATTGGTGCTGCTGCGCCCAACTTCCAGCGCCCCGCCCGAAGTATAATAACCATAGTAGGAAGAAACGGAAGTGATAATAAAAGCAAAGGTGATACATTTAGCTATGGAAAAACCCACTTTCCATGGCATAAAATATGCCTGAATACCGAACACGTATTCGTAAGCCGTGCAAGCCCCCGAAGAAACGCCCATAATAAAGCCGCCTACCAATCCAAGAAACATACTTAGTATAACCAAACATGGAAAAATAATTATTGCTCCTGCAACTTTCGGGAAGATGAGATAACTCGCCGAATTAATGCCCATGATTTCCAAAGCATCAATTTGTTCGGTTATTCGCATAGCACCAATTTCGGAAGCAATGTTAGAACCAACTTTTCCTGCCAAAATTAAACACAAAATAGTGGAGCTAAATTCCAAGATCATACTTTCGCGCGTGGTGAAACCTACGACATATAAAGGCACTAAAGGACTATCAATTGCATACGCCGCCTGAATGGTAATGATGCCGCCCATGAAAATAGAAATAATGGCAACTATGGGCAATGAGGTAATACCAATGCTGTCGATCTCAAAAATAATTTGACGTACGTAAACGCGAAAGTTTTGTGGTTTTTTAAAAACCTTGAACAAAAGCATAAAGTATCGGCCTATATGGAAAAACGGGTTCATTTAAACAATAAAAATACTAATAATTCTGAGTATATTTGTTTTAAGTGATTGTATTTAAAAGATATATTATTCTGCTTTCAGCCGCCGCAGTTTTATTAACCACCATGGAAGGTTGTTTTATTTTTAGACCAAAAAATAAATGCGATCACTGCCCGGGACTTACGCCAAGAAAAAGAGTAAAAAAAAGCAGTAAGGGATCGATTTAAAAGAAGTAAAAAATTACTTCTTCTTTAAAATAAAATTTTTATTTTTCTGCATTTCAACCCGGCCAATATCTGAAATATTGAGGTCTTCAATATAATCAACATAACCGTCGCAATGGATCACAAGGCTGTATTTACCAACTGACAGGCTAATTACATATTTTCCTGTTTTTGAATGCGGGTAATAAGGCAATTCGTTTTTTGTTTTTTTATTGGTTACGATCATAGATATTGCATGAACTTTTGGTTGATGTTCTGCTACACTATCACCTAAAAAAACTTTGCCTACAAATATTTTGCTTATCTGTTCATTATCGTTGAATTTGATTCTGTAAATATCCAGATCTCCAAAACCGCCCGGCCTGAAAGCGCTGATGTATGCCACCCTATTATCGGGAGTTACACAAATGTTTCGGTCATCATCGGTTGAATTAACGGGATAGCCTAAATTAATTGGTTTTGAAAACGAATTGGTTTCCCAGTCCCAAATGGTTTTAAACAGATCGTATCCGCCCATACTGTTGTGCCCTTCGCTTGCAAAATACAGCGTTTTACCATCGTTTGAGAGGTAAGGAAAATCTTCGTTGTATTTTGAATTAATTACATCGGGTAATTTTTGCGGCACCGCCCATTTTCCGTTAGGCAGTTTCCTGCACAAGAACAGATCGCTGTTTTCATCCACCTTTGGTTTACGTGCAAAAAACATGGCTTGCCCATCTTCGCTTAAACAACCGCTCGTTTCAATTTTTTCGTTTATCTGCGCATCGCAAGGATGAGGTTTTGAAAATTCGGTGGCCAGATCTTTTCTTGAAGAAATATACAAATCACCAAATTTTTCAATGTGATCTAAATAAACATACATTTCCAACCCATCGGATTTTAAACCAACAACCTGTTCATCTAATGCGCCATTAATTATTCGACCCGCGTTAATTGATTTGGTCCAATTACCGTTTTCAACATGGCTGAAATAAATATCGCTTGGGTGATAACCGTCCATTTCTAATTTTTTTCCGCCAATACCATCTTTTCTTCTCGAAGTAAATGCCAAAAAAGTTTCTTCGGCAGTAACAAAAGGATAATAATCCGGGTCATCGCTGTTCACATCCTTTCCTAAATTGGTAAAAGTAATGTTAACCGGATCGGCCATAAACTTTTGCGCGTTCTGACAGCACTCAATTAAACGGTTTGCTTCGGCTTCTTTTTTAGGTTTTAATGTTTTGTATTTTTCAAAAGCGGTTATTGCTTCCTGAATTTTATTATTTAAAAGATAAGCGCGGCCTAAATTAAGCCAGCCTTCTTCATCGCATTTTGGGTCTTTGGTGTAATCTTCAAAATAAGTAATGGCTTCCTGCCTGCTTATTTTAGTGCGCAAATAACAAACGCCAAGTTTAAATTTTAAAGTTTTATTGTTTGGATCCTTTTTTAATTCGGTTTTAAAAATAGGAATTGCCATTAAATAATTTCTGTGCTCGTAATGTTCTTCAGCTTGATCAATGGTAACATGGGTTGTGGGTTGCGAAAATGAATTCAGCGCAATGAACGGGAACAAAAACAGGTATGGCAAAAAGCTTCGCATAAAAGAGCCAACTAA
>JANYBY010000038.1 GCA_025360565.1 Bacteroidota bacterium | reverse complement strand
TCTTACTCACTTTTTTTGCAAGTAATTTATTAGTGATGCCTGCATATGAATTCTGTTCCTGAATAAGTGCCGGAATTCCCTTATTTGTAGCGGCTTTAAGCAAGGGTCCACTTGCATAACCGCCTGTGCCAACCACCACATTGGGCTGAAACTCGTTAATTATTTTTTTAGTTTTTAATAAACTTTTAATAATTAAAAAAGGCAATTTAAAATTTGCAAAAGTAAATTTACGTTGAAGCCCTGCAATTGGAACGCCAATGATCTTGTAACCGGCAGCCGGAACTTTTTCCATTTCCATTTTACCGAGCGCACCTACAAAAAGAATTTCGGAAGTTGGGACTAATTTTTTGATCTCGTTGGCAATTGCAACTGCCGGAAAAATATGGCCGCCCGTGCCGCCACCACTTAATATTATTTTAAGCTGTCTCAAGTTTTTCTTCGGTTTTATCTTCTATACTTTTGCTTACGCTTAAAATAATTCCGATAGAGATCATGGTAAACCAAATGGAGGTGCCGCCCATACTTACCAATGGCAAAGGCTGACCGGTTACCGGAAATAAATTTACCGCCACCGCCATATTTACCAATGCCTGAAACACCAAACTGAACGTGAGGCCCAGCGCCATATAACTTCCAAATGGTTTATCGTTATCGCGCATTATTTTTACACCGCGATATAATAAGATCATAAATAAGAACAGGATCACAAAACCCGCGAGCAAACCATACTCTTCAATGATGATGGCGTAAATAAAATCGGAAGAAGCCTGCGGTAAAAAAGCACGTTGTGTGCTGTGACCCGGTCCTTTGCCAATAACACCGCCGGTGGCGATTGCGATCTTAGCCTGATCACTTTGATAGTTCACACTTGATTCGCCTGTTGTAAAATTTTCTATCCTTGCTTTCCAGGTTACGGCGCGTTTACTTGGAAAAGTTTGAGGCGCAACCCAGATCCATGTAAAGAATAATATTCCTGTTAAAGCGCAAATGCCCACTATTTTTAAAATTATTTTTATATGAATGCCCCCTAAAAACATTAACAACAAACAATTAAAAAATAACAGGGCCGCGGTAGAAAAATTTGCCGGTAAAATTAAAACGCATACAATACCTATAGGAACAACAAGGTATTTTACAACCGATTTAAAATCCACCAGTTCTTTTGCTTTAACTGTAAGCACTCTCGCTACGTACATGATCAACATTAGCTTGGCAATATCGGAAGATTGAAATGTTAAACCCAAACCCGGAATTTCGATCCAACGAGTTGCGCCGCCCGCGCTTACACCTGCAAACAGCGTGTAAAGTAATAAAGGAATGGAAAGAATAAATCCAACCTGTGCCACTTTGCTGAACACAGTATATTTTATTTTATGAAACGCAAATGCAATTCCAAATCCACACACAATAATAATAAAGTGTCTGAACAAGTACCACTCGGTATTGCCTTGCTTGAATTTATGCGCAAGCGTTACCACCGCGCTGTAAACAACCAAAATAGATAGCAGTGATAATAGGAACATTATTGCCCAAATTACTTTATCGCCTTTTAAATAGCTGAATACCTTCATTGCACAAAATATTATATTAAAAAATTAAAGAGATCTAACGGCAGCTTTAAATTGCATACCCCTGTCTTCGTAATTTTTAAAAAGATCGAAACTTGCGCAAGCCGGTGAAAGCAATACCACATCGCCTTTTTTTCCAATTTTATACGAAGCGCAACCGCATCAGCAGCGCTATCGGTTTCAACAATTATATCTACAATGTTTTTAAAAGCATTGATGATCTTTTTATTGTCTTTACCCAAACAAATAATAGCTTTTACATTTGCTTTTACCAATTCGGTCAACTCGTTGTAATCGTTGCCTTTGTCTTGTCCGCCACAGATCCACACTACAGGCTTTTGCATGCTTTCAAGCGCGTACCAGGTTGAGTTAACATTGGTTGCTTTTGAATCGTTAATAAATTCGATGCCATTGATAGAGGCAACAAATTCTAAACGGTGTTCAATGTTTTGAAAATCCTGAAGGCTTTCGCGGATAATATCTTTACGTACTTCCACAACGCGGCCAACTAAGCCGGCTGCCATGCTGTTGTAAACATTGTGTTTACCTTGTAGTGCTAATTGTTCAATTGTCATAATTAAGGGTTTGGTTTGGTTTGGTTTATAATTAATGGTTATTTGTTTTTCGGTTAAAAACGCGCCATCACCATCTATTGGTTTTTTTATGCTGAATGGCACGAGTGTTGAATTTATTTTATGTTGTTGCATGAAGGTGGTGATGACTTCATCGTCGGCGCAATAAATAAAATAATTTTGGCTGCTTTGGTTTTGTGTAATTCTGAATTTTGATGCTACGTAATTTTCAAATTTATAATCGTATCGGTCTAAATGATCGGGTGTAATATTTAGGAGCACCGCTATGTCGGCGGTGAATTCATACATATTATCAAGCTGAAAACTGCTTAATTCCAAAACATAATAATCAAAATTTTCACGGGCTACCTGTAAGGCGAAACTTTTTCCCACGTTTCCTCCAAGACCAACATTGTATCCGGCCTTTTTAAGCATATGATACGTTAACAGAGTAGTAGTTGTTTTTCCGTTCGATCCTGTGATACAAATCGTTTTAGCGGAAGTATATCTTCCTGCAAATTCTATTTCAGAGATCACAGGAATATTTTTTGCTTTCAGTTTTTGCACCATGTCGGCAGTATCAGGAATACCGGGACTTTTAACTACTTGAAAAGCGTTTAAAATTATTTCTTCTGTATGTGTACCTTCTTCGAACAAAATATTTTCTTCTATTAACTGTGCTTTATATTTTTCTTTTATCAATCCCTTATCGCTTACAAAAACTTCAAACCCTTTTTGTTTGGCCAGTATCGCGCTGCCCACTCCGCTTTCTCCGCTTCCTAATACCACTAAGCGTTTCAACTATCTTAGTTTTAATGTTACAAACGTTAATACCGCCAATGCAATTCCAACAATGAAAAGGCGCATTACAATTTTTGATTCGTGAAATCCTTTTTTCTGATAATGATGATGCAATGGCGCCATTTTAAACAAACGGTGTTCCTGCGCGTAAACTAATCCGCGGCGTTTTTTCTGATATTTAAAATATCCAACCTGAAGAATTACGGTCATACTCTCAATTAAAAACACCCCGCATAAAATCGGGATCAATAATTCTTTACGGATCGCGATTGCAAAAACCGCGATGATGCCGCCAATGGCCAAACTTCCGGTATCGCCCATAAAAACCTGCGCGGGATAAGAATTGTACCAAAGGAAACCAATACAAGCTCCAACAAATGCTGCCATGAAAACAACCAGCTCACCTGAGTTGGGAATGTACATGATGTTTAAGTAATCGGAAAAAATAATATTACCCGAAACGTAAGCTAAGATTCCAAGTACAACGCCAATGATAGCGCTGGAACCCGCTGCTAATCCGTCAATCCCGTCGGTAATGTTTGCTCCGTTTGAAACCGCTGTTACAACAATAATTACCATTGGAATAAAAATTAACCAACCGTATTTAATGCAATCATCACACATCCACGAAATAAATGAACCGTAATCCAATTCGTTATTTTTAAAAAATGGGATGGTTGTTTTTAAAGTTTTAACAGGAAGCTCCGCGTATTTTGGTGTGCTTACTTTTGTATCGGCACCATTTGAAATAGTTAAAAGATCTTTTGAAGCGGAGGTAATACGTTCTTTAATTACCACACCCGGATGAAAATAAAATACACATCCAACAATTAATCCAATACCAACCTGGCCAACAATTTTAAATTTACCTTGCAAACCTTCTTTATTTTTTCTGAAAACTTTTATGTAATCATCAATAAAACCAATACCACCAAGCCATACAGTTGAGATCAGCATTAAAACGATGTACACATTAAAGATCTTTGCGAATAATAACGTAGGAATAATAATTGCCGCCAAAATAATTAAACCACCCATAGTAGGCGTTCCACTTTTTTGTTTTTGACCATCTAATCCTAATTCACGGATAGTTTCGCCAATTTGTTTTTTGCGGATGTACTCAATGATCCTTCCGCCAAACACCATAGAAATTATAAGAGAAAGAATAAGTGCAAAGGCGGCGCGAAAAGAAATGTAGTGAAACACCCCCGCTCCCGGAAAATTAAATGCCTTGTCTAAATATTCAAATAAATAATATAACATTAAATGCCCATAGTTTTAATTGTTTCCTTAAAAATTTCGAAGTCGTCAAAATTGTGTTTCACGCCCTTTATTTCCTGATACTTTTCGTGCCCTTTTCCTGCAATCAAAATAATATCGCCGCTCTTGCTTAAAGTGCAGGCTGTTTTTATCGCCTCTTTTCTATCAGAAATTCTTAATGTCTTTTTTACATCAACTGGGCTCACGCCTTTTTCCATTTGATTTAAAATATCTTCAGGATCTTCATTCCTCGGATTATCGGAAGTTAAAATAACTTTGTTGCTGTATTCACAAGCAATGGCAGCCATTACCGGGCGCTTGGCCGAATCCCTATTTCCGCCACAGCCCACAAGTGTAATTACCTGTTCATTTCCTGAACGTATATCTTTTATGGTTTCTAAAACATTTTTTAAAGCGTCAGGTGTATGAGCGTAATCTATTATTCCGATTATTCCGCCCGGCGATTTTATATATTGAAATCGTCCTTCAACAGAATTAAGATTGCTTAGCGCGGTTAAAATATTTGTTTTGTCTTGTTTTAATAAAATAGAGATCGCATAAACCGCAAGAACATTGTAAGCGTTAAACGTACCGATCAATTTTACCCACACTTCATGATTATCTATATTAAGCAATAAACCGTTCAAATGATTTTCGATGATCTTACATTTAAAATCTGCAACGCTTCTTAAACCATAAGTATGTTTTTGCGCTTTTGTATTTTGCAACATCACCGGCCCGTTCTTATCGTCCTTGTTAACGAGTGCGAACGCCGTATTCGGAAGCATATCAAAAAATTTCTTTTTAGCTTTGATGTACTCATCAAATGTTTTGTGATAATCTAAATGATCATGGGTAAGGTTACTAAAAGCCGCGCCTGTAAAATTAATTCCGGTAACTCTGTTTTGATCTACCGCGTGCGAACTCACTTCCATAAACGCGTATTCGCAGCCTTGTTCAACCATTGTATTTAACAGTTGGTTCAACGTTAAGGCATCGGGCGTGGTGTGTGTAGCCGGAATTACAGTAGCATTAATTTTATTTTGAACAGTTGATAATAAACCAACCGAATAACCTAATGATCTGAATAAATTAAAAAGTAAAGTAACGGTTGTTGTTTTGCCGTTAGTTCCTGTTACGCCAACGAGTTTTATTTTTTCGGAAGGATTGTCAAAATAATTGCAGGCTATAATACCAAGAGCGTATGAAGAATTGGCAACCTTAACATAAGTAACATTCGCATTTTTATTTTCAGGCATTATTTCGCACACAATCGCTATGGCTCCGTTCTCGATCGCTTTGTCAATAAACAAATGCCCGTCGGAGGTTGTACCAACTGTTGCCACAAACAATGAATCCTTTTTTACCGTGCGAGAATCAAACGTAACCGAAGAAATAGCCATGTGCGTTGAGCCAATGATCTCTTCGAGTTTTACTTTGTAAATTATGTCGCTTAGTAGTTTCAAGTTTTTTGTTTGGTTTCTTGTTCCGTGTTTATATCAACGTTAGCACTACTTTATTCCCTCTTACAATTTTTTGTCCTGCTTCAATACTTTGTTTTTTTACACTTCCAAAACCGTGAAGGGTTACATTAATTCCGCGATTCTCCAATAAATAAAGGGCATCCTTTGCCGAAAGGCCTGTAAGGTTTGGCATAACGCCGTTTTTTAATTGAGAAACAATGTTGTTTTCGTAGTAAGAAATTTTTGTAGTGTCTTTCTGGTTTTGCGTTACAAACTTATCCGAATCAGTTTTATTGATCGGGAGTGAAAATACTTTTGCAATTCCGTTTAATTCGTTAGATCTTGTAGTTAATACAGATGGTGCTTTAGTTAATAGATCATTTTTAGAATTGATCGGCTGAATAAAATCAACATTGCTTGAAAAAACTTTTTCGGCAATTTCTTTAAACACCGGACCGGCCACTAAGCCTCCGTAATAAATTCCATTGCTTGGCGAATTAATAATTACAATACACGTGTACAATGGATTTTCAGCAGGAAAATATCCTACAAATGAAGCCTGATACGTGCGGTCGCCAACATCACCATACAAAGTGCTGCCGCTTCCTCTCTTAACTGTTTTTGCAATTTGCGCCGTTCCTGTTTTACCGCCCACTTTAAACGCGGTAATGTTCAGGTCTTTTCCGGTTCCTCTTATTACAACACCTTCCAGCATTTGTTTTGCTTTGGCAATGGTTTCTTTTTTTACAATTTGATCAACTAAAACTTCCGTTCCGAATTTTTTTACCGATACGCCGTTCTTTTTTATCTCGCTTACAAAACGCGGCTTAACCATTTTTCCATCGTTGGCAATAGCGTTGTATAAGGCCATTGTTTGCAGCGGAGTAATTAACGTTTCGTAACCGTAACTCATTTGCGGTAAGGTTACACCCGACCAATCTTTATCTTTTACATCTTTAATTAATGGATTGCCTTCGCCGGGAATAGAAAGTCCTAATTTTTTATTTAAATGAAAAGATTTTATTTTGTCAACATACAACTGCGGATCCTTTGAATAATATTTCATGATCAACCTCGCAACCGCGCTGTTTGAAGATGTTTCAAAGGATTCTTGTACAGTTAACGTAGGTTTTTTTGGTGGGTGCGAATCTTTGATCGTCTTATCGTAATAAGTAACTTCGCCATTGCCCACATTTATTTTTTCATTCAGGCTTACATTGTAATCATCCATTACCGCTAACAGGGAAGCCAATTTAAATGTAGAGCCCGGCTCAGTTGCGTAACCGATCGCGTAATTTAAACTTTCGTTATACGTAGTATCGTTCGAGCTTTTTGCGAGATTGGCAATTGCTTTAATGGCACCGGTTTTTACTTCCATTAAAATAGCACAGCCATAGGAAGCTTTATTTTTGATCAGCGCTTTTTGTAAAGCGTGTTCGGCAACGTCTTGAATATTTATATCAATGGTTGTGTATAGATCGCTTCCGTCTTTTGGTTCAACTTCATTCTCATCATTGATCGGCCTCCAAACATCTCCTGCAATTTTTTGCATTAAACGTTGTCCGCTTACTCCGGTTAAAACCGTATCAAACGCGCCTTCTAAACCAACAGGTTTAATACCTTCGCGTGCTAAACCAATGGTACGTGCGGCTAAGATCTGAAATGGACGTTCTCTTTTATTTGTTTGCAATGTTACTAAACCTCCGCGGCGGCCTTTGCGAAATATTGGAAATGTTTTTAATTTTTGCAGATCGTTATACGAAACATTGCGTTGAAGAACTTCGTAACGCGATCTTTCGCTGCGCGCTTTTCGTAAAATTTTTAAATAGTCTGCCTCAGTTTTATCACCAAATAATTTGCTTAAAGAATATGCCAAAGAATCGCGGTCGGTCTTAAACATTTTATCATCAATGCTCGGCGCGTTAATATCCACTGCTATTTCGTAGTAAGGTAAACTTGTGGCAAGCAGCGCGCCGTTAGCGTCAAAAATATTTCCGCGAACCGCTTCGATTGAAAATACCTGCATGGTTAAAGCTTCGGCCTTATCTCTCCACATTTTTCCCTCCACAAATTGAATGATGCAAATGCGGTATAAAATACCAATGGCAAACACACACATACCAATGTATATGATGTAACTGCGGGTTAATATTTGTTTTTTATTTTCCACTGTTTATTTATTGCTGGTGTAGAGTTGGGTGCTATCCACTAAAATTTTTGTTGGTGGAACAACAGTTTGCTTTAACTCCAACGACTCTGCCGCTTTTGCCACTTC
>JANYBY010000364.1 GCA_025360565.1 Bacteroidota bacterium | reverse complement strand
CGGCAGGCAGGCGCTCGACCTGACAGTTCGCTCGATGTGACAGCTCGACCTTTCATGCCGTTCTCGTCTTGCCTCTCTTTTGTCTTGTCTCTTGCTTCTCGCTTAAACATTAAACCTAAAATGCATTACATCTCCATCATTCACAATATATTCTTTTCCTTCAATGCGCAATTTACCAACTTCTCTGCACGCAGCTTCCGAACCAAGAGTTGTAAAATCATTGTAGCTCATTACTTCTGCTTTAATAAATCCTTTTTCAAAATCAGTGTGTATTACGCCTGCGGCCTGTGGCGCTTTAAAGCCGCGGTTAATGGTCCATGCTCTTACCTCTTTTACTCCCGCGGTAAAATACGTTTGTAGATCCAGCAATTTGTACGCTGATTTTATTAATTTATTTACACCGGGTTCATCCAATCCCATTTCTGCAAGGAACATTTGTTTTTCATCATACGTTTCAAGCGAAGCGATCTCGCTTTCCATTTGTGCGGTTATAATTAAAATTTCGGCGTTCTCGTTCTTCACCGCTTCTTTTACAACGTCAACATATTTATTTCCTGATTTGGCCGAAGCTTCATCCACATTACAAACATACATTACCGGTTTTATGGTTAATAAATGCAGATCGGCAATATAAGGCAACTCATTTTCTTCTAAAGCAGCGCCCCTGGCCGATTGCCCGGACTCCAAAACATTTTTTATTTTTGTTAAAGTTGTAAACGTTCTAACGGCTTCTTTATCTGTTCCGGTTTTTGCCAGCTTTTCAAATTTTTTCATTTTGGCTTCAACACTCTCCAGATCCTTTAGTTGAAGCTCTGTATCTATAATTTCTTTATCACGCACCGGGTTTACATTTCCGTCAACGTGAATCACATTCGGATCATCAAAACAGCGCAATACATGCAGCAGCGCGTTACACTCGCGTATGTTCCCTAAAAATTTATTTCCAAGACCTTCGCCTTTGCTGGCGCCTTTTACAAGGCCTGCTATATCTACGATCTCAACAGTAGTTGGCACAATATTCTGCGGTTTTACCATATCGGCCAATTTGTTCAGTCTTTCATCGGGAACAGTAATAGTGCCCACATTCGGATCAATGGTACAAAACGGAAAATTAGCGGCCTGTGCTTTTGCATTGCTTAAACAATTAAATAAAGTTGATTTTCCTACGTTGGGCAAACCAACTATTCCGCATTTTAGAGCCATTTTATTAATTTTAGAATTTATAAATTGTAGAATTTTAGAATTAATATTGCCGGATTTTTATTCTCCAACTCTAAAATTCCAAAATTCTAAAATTTAAGAGGCAAATATATGCTATTCTTAGTTTGCAGAAAGAATAATAAACCCCTTGATTTGCGGAGTTTTTAACATACGCTGTTGTTTTTAAACAAAGTAATTCTTTAACCGTATTTAAAGGTATTTTTGGGCTTCATTAAAAAAATTATGCAGGATATAGCTTCTTTAAAACGTTTGAGTACGCAGGTTCGCAGAGATATTGTAAGAATGGTGCATGCGGTAAGTTCGGGTCACCCCGGCGGTTCGCTTGGCTGCGTTGAGTATTTTGTGGCGCTTTACAAGGTTATTTTAAAACACGATCCTGCCCATTTTACAATGGATGGAAAAAATGAAGACCTCTTTTTTTTAAGCAATGGTCATATAAGTCCCGTTTTTTATAGCGTTTTGGCACGCTCGGGTTATTTTCCGGTAGAGGAATTAAAAACTTTCCGCAAATTAAATTCCCGTTTGCAAGGACATCCTACAACGCACGAAGGATTACCGGGAGTAAGGATCGCGAGTGGTTCATTGGGACAAGGCATGAGCGTGGCCATTGGCGCAGCTCTCGCAAAAAAATTAAATAAGGATACAAACATTGTTTATTGTTTGCACGGCGACGGGGAATTACAAGAGGGACAAATTTGGGAAGCCGCCATGTACGCTGCCGCTAATAAAGTTGATAATTTGATAGCAACAGTGGATTATAATGGTAGACAAATAGATGGCGATGTAGATAAAATTTTAAGCCTCGGAAATTTAAAAGCCAAGTTTGAAGCTTTTGGCTGGCATGTTTTGGAAAATAACCACGGCAACGACCTTGAAAATGTAATTACGGGATTGAACCTTGCGAAAACTTATGTTGGAAAAGGCAAACCCATTATTATTTTAATGAAAACCGAAATGGGCATGGGCGTTGATTATATGATGGGAACCCACAAATGGCACGGCTCGGCACCAAACGACGAACAGCTAAAATTGGCTTTAGATCAGTTACTTGTAACCGAAGGGGACTACTAGAATTATATTACTAATTGTTGATTTGTAGAATTTTTGAATTGTAGATTTATTATGCTTTACGCGAAAAACTATTCTAAAATTCTAAAATTCAACAAATCTAAAATTGGTCTTTTACTGCTAATTTTTAATTTTCAATTCTTAATTCTCAATTCACAGGTTACCAACCGCATCCTTTTTATTTTTGACGATTCGTATAGCATGAATGCGCCTTGGAACAGCAATATAAAAATTGAAGTGGCCAAAAAAGTAATGAGCGAATTTTTGGACAGCCTAAAAAATCTTCCTGATCTTGAACTAGCGTTGAGATGTTACGGTCACACAACTTTTTTTAAACCCGATAGGAATTGTAAGGACAGTAAACTGGAAGTACCCTTTGCGGAAGCCAAAACAAATTACCTCAAAATAAAGCAGCGCATCCTTAAGCTGGAACCCATGGGCACTACGCCTATTGCTTACTCTTTAGGTGAATGTACAAATGATTTTACGCCCAAAGCAAATGTGCGAAATTTAGTGATATTAATTACTGATGGTATTGAAGAGTGCGACGGGAACCCCTGTAAAGTAAGTATTGAACTACAAAAAAAAGGAATTTTTTTACGGCCATTTGTTATTGGTGTTGGCTTGGATGTAAAATTTGCAGATATTTTTGGGTGCATGGGTAAATATTACGATGTAAGCAACGAAGCAAATTTTAAGGATGTTTTAAAGTTGGTTTTAACCGAAGCTTTATCGCAAACCACAGTTGAAGTGGATCTGCTTGACATAAGCAAAAAACCAACTGAAACCGATGTGGACATGACGTTTTACGAAGCCGGAACAAATACTGTAAAATACAATTACCTGCACACGATCAATAATCGAGGCAATCCTGATACTTTGGTGCTGGATCCTGATCTTAAATACGACCTAACGGTTCACACCATACCGCCACGCGAGAAAAAAAATATTTCTATTGTAAAAGGAAAACACAATACTATTCCGGTTGACGCTCCGCAAGGTTTTTTAAGATTGGAGCTTGATGGTTCGGGAAGCAATTATTTTCCGACCACAATTGTGAGAAAGGGAAATGATATGACAACACTCAACGTTCACGATTTTGGTAAAACCGAAAAATACATTATTGGTAAATACGATCTGGAAATATTGACTTTGCCAAGAATAAATTTAAAAGATGTGGATATTAAACAAAGCTCAACCAATACCATTAAAATTCCGGCGAGCGGCAATGTTACCTTTAGTAAGCAGGAAACCGGTTCGGGCAGTGTTTACATAGATGACGGAAAAACCGTTGTTTGGGTTTGTAACATAAATCCAAATTTACAAAATGAAACAATATATTTACAACCCGGCAAATACAAAGTGGTTTTCAGGTTTAGTTTTGTAAAGGAAACAAATAAAACAATTGATAAAAATTTTGAAGTGAAGTCGGGCATACACCAAATAATTAAATTACAGTAATGATGAAATGAGCCATAAATCGTCCCGATGAAAATCGGGACACAAATGAAGAAGGCGAATTCCATATGACAAAAATTAAGAATTAACAACATATGAAAAAATATACTTATACTGAAAAAAAAGACACCCGTTCAGGATTTGGCGCGGGCTTATCGGAACTTGGAAAACAAAATGAAAATGTGGTTGCGCTTTGCGCCGACCTTACAGGTTCTTTAAAAATGGATGCGTTTCAAAAAGCGCACCCTGAACGTTTTTTTCAGGTGGGCATTGCCGAGGCAAATATGATGGGCATTGCGGCCGGTTTAACCATTGGCGGAAAAATTCCTTTTACCGGAACATTCGCTAATTTTAGTACAGGCCGTGTGTACGATCAAATTCGTCAGAGTATTGCTTACTCAGGTAAAAACGTAAAAATTTGCGCTTCACATGCAGGCTTAACGCTGGGCGAAGATGGTGCTACACATCAAATTTTGGAAGACCTTGGCTTAATGAAAATGTTGCCGGGTATGGTGGTGATCAATCCTTGCGATTACAATCAAACAAAAGCCGCTACCATTGCCATTGCAAAACATGTTGGACCTGTTTATTTACGCTTTGGCCGGCCTAACGTTCCAAATTTTACGGCGGCCGATCAGAATTTTGAAATTGGAAAAGCGGTGATGTTGAATGAAGGAACAGATGTTACCATTATTGCAACAGGGCATTTGGTTTGGAAAGCCATTGAAGCAGGAGAACAATTAGCGGCAAAAGGCATCAGTGTGGAAATAATTAATATTCACACCATAAAACCATTGGATGATGCGGCAATTTTAAAATCGTTGACAAAAACAAAATGTGTTGTGACGGCGGAAGAACATCAAATGAACGGAGGTTTGGGCGACAGTGTTGCGCAATTACTTTCCAGAAAATTACCCGTGCCGCAAGAGTTTGTTGCCGTGAACGATAGTTTTGGCGAAAGCGGAACGCCGGATCAATTAATGGTGAAATACGGATTGGATACCGTGAACATTGTATCGGCGGTGGAGAAAGTATTGGCGAGAAAAAAATGAAGCACCCTGTTCTACTAACCACGGAGACACTGAGAGCACAGAGGTTCACGGAGGAATTTCCTGTGTGTGTGTTACATGTTTACTAATCTTATTAATACAAGAAAAAATAAAACAACCATTATATGAAAAATGAAGCACCCTGTTCTACTAACCACGGAGACACTGAGAGCACTGAGGTACACGGAGGAATTGTTTGTGTGTGTTACTGTGTTTAACTAATCCTATTTATACAAGAAAAAATAAAACTACCATTATATGAAAAAAATCTCTGTGGTTCTCTGTGAACTTCGTGTCTCCGTGGTTAGCTCTGTGGTTCTCCGTGGCCTCTGTGTCTCCGTGGTTAGTCTTTTAATTTTGCAGTCTTGCAACATACCAAAAGACGGCGAGCAGGAAAACATTGCCACCAGTAAATTGGAAATGCTTACCAATTTAGGGAATGATACAGCTAAAGTTGTGAAAGATACTACGGCTAAACCGGAAGCGCATTAACATATTCAACTAACCACAGAGGCACTGAGAGCACAGAGGTGCACGGAGAAATGTTCTATGTGTCTCTGTGATTAGCTCATCTTTTATTAGAAGAACCAAATGAAACAATTATTACATACAAAGGAAAACTCGGTGTTTCTCCGTGCGCTCTGTGTCTCCGTGGTTAGCTCTGTGGTTAGTTTGTTTGTTTTACAATCATGCAGCATTCCGGATGATGGAAACCTGCCTGCCGGCGAGGCAGGAAATATACCAACCAGTAAATTAGAAGCCTTAACTTCTTTGGGAGAAATAAAAGACTCCACAAAAAAAGAAGTTGTTGCAATAAAAGCGGTTCCTTCAAAACCAATATTAATAGCCCGTGGCAGCGAACCCGGCTGGTACGCTGAGTTTTCGGCAAATCATTTACGTTTATTGATAAATGACGGAACGGACAGCCTGCTTTTGAATCACGATTTTTCGGATCTTGTTACAAATAAGCCTTACAAAAAAACAATTGTAGAAAATTCAATTTCGTTGGTGATACAAATTGATGTAAAACCTTGCAATGAAATGAGCGGCGAAAAGAAAGAAAAAAGTATTTCTTTAAGATACAATAATCAGAATTTTAAAGGGTGTGCGGGGAGCAAGTAGTCGTTCAAAATATCTTATTGGGAATGTGTTAGAAAAGCGAAATGCGCGCCAGGGACGTGAAGGGTTTAGCTCTTTTTTGGCCGCCCTTTTCGGGCGAGCCAAAAAAAGCCGGAGCGAAGCGAAGCCCGGAGCAGCCCGTTAAGGCGCCCAAATAAATATATTACGTACCCAGATAAAATAATATTGGCATAATTCCCTTTATCAAATCCTTTTTTTAACTTAGATGTCTTAATATTTAGACATGAACCACAGAAGTCATTTTAACAGAACTAAAATTGTTGCCACCATGGGCCCGGCTACAGCCGACATTAATGTGCTGGAAGGGATGTTTGCCGAAGGATTGGATATTTGCCGCATTAATTTTTCGCATGGCGATTACGAAGCGGTTTTACATGTTGTAAAAAACATTCGCGAACTGAATAAAAAATTAAACCGTCACGTTGGTATTTTAGCTGACTTGCAAGGGCCCAAATTGAGGATTGGACTGGTAAAAAATAATTCGGCCACATTGGTTAACGGAGAGCTTATAACCATTACTACCAAAGAATGCGAGGGCGATGAACATAAAATTTACATTACGTATCCGCAATTTCCACAGGATGTAAAAGTGGGAGAAACAGTTTTGATAGACGATGGAAAAATTCACTTGAAAGTAATTGAAACCAATTTAAAGGACGAGGTAAAGTGTTCTATTTTAGTTGGAGGGATTTTATCGTCAAAAAAAGGCGTTAACCTGCCGAATACAAAAATTTCGCTTCCGTGTTTAACCTTAAAAGATCTTCGTGACCTTGACTTTGCGTTGGAACATGATTTTGACTGGATAGGTTTATCGTTTGTGCGAAGCGTAACCGATATTGTTGAACTAAAAGAGATTATAAAAAATAAAGGTAAACGCGCGCGCGTGATCGCAAAAATTGAAAAGCCCGAAGCCATAAAAGAAATTGATAATATAATTGATGTAACCGACGGGCTTATGGTGGCTCGCGGCGACCTTGGAGTAGAGTTACCAATGGAGCAAGTGCCTTTACTGCAAAAAATGATGGTGCAAAAATGTGTACAAATTGGTAAACCCGTTATTATTGCCACGCAAATGATGGAGAGCATGATAACCAGTTATACACCTACCCGCGCCGAAGTAAACGATGTGGCCAACGCGGTGATGGATGGAGCCGATGCGGTGATGTTAAGCGCCGAAACTTCGGTAGGAAAATATCCGGTAAAAGTAATTGAGATGATGCGCAGAATTATTACACAGGTTGAAGCAGTTGATACCATTTATTACAAAGAACATACACCGCAAATAAAAACGATCACTTATATAACTGACAGCATTTGTTACAATGCCTGCTCGCTTGCTCACCACGCGGGTGCACAGGCTATTATAAGCATGACCAATAGCGGTTACACAGCATTTAAACTTTCTAGTCACAGGCCGAAGGCGCATTTATTTATTTTTACCGATAATCAATCGTTGCTTACAACGCTAAGTTTGGTGTGGGGAATAAGAGGTTTTTATTATAACAAATACGAAAGCACCGATGAAACAATAAATGATCTGAAAGCCTTTATTAAGAAAGCAGGTTTTGTAAAAGATGATGATCTGGTAATTAATATTGCAAGTATGCCAATGAAGGAAAAGGGGCGGACCAATATGATGAAGTTAAGTTATATAAACTAGTGTTTGCAAAACACTTGCCACTAAGACACCGAGGCACTAAGATTCACAAAACTTAATTTCCTTCGTGCAACTTTATGTCTTTGTGCCTTTGTGGCAAAAAAACGCAGATTGAATGTGGCTTAAATCCCCAAATATAAATTGCGTTCACGGCTTTAGTACAAGGGCCGGCGGGGTTTCGCAAGAACCTTATTCTTCTTTAAATTTGGGTGGTACAGATGATGTTGAAACAAGTATTCTTAAAAACAGGGGTCTTGCTTTACAAGACTTACATCTCTCTATTGAAAATTTATGCAATTTAAAACAAGTGCATGGCAATACCGTTTGCACGGCGCAAATTGGAAAACAAGAAGGTGATGCGCTGGTAACAAATAAAAAAAATCTTGTACTTGCCATTAGCATTGCAGATTGTTATCCCATTTTATTTTACGATGAAGTAAATAAAGTAATTGGCGGGGCGCATGCAGGCTGGCGCGGAACCGTAAGTAAAATTGCGGAGAAAACAATTTCCGCAATGGTAAATTTAGGAGCCGAAGCAAAAAATATACAAGTTTCTATTGGGCAAGGCATTTGCCAGAATAATTTTGAAGTGGGAAATGAAGTGATTGCCGAATTTGAGAAGAACGGTTTCCCGGATACATTTTGGAAAAATAATAAAATTGATCTGCTTGCCTGCAATCACTTTGTGCTTACACAAAATAATATTCCCGAAAAAAATATCTGGGCAATGAATCGCTGCACTTTTGAGAATGATTTTTTTAGTTACAGAAGGGATAAAGGAAAAACGGGAAGAATGTGGGCGGTAATAGCGATGAAATAAATTCTCAGTGAACAGTCGTTAAATTATTTTTCTTTTTTGGGATCTTGTACCCAATAGATCTTCTGGGTTTTATTACTTCTTTCTTTTCAAGCAGTTCATCGAGATATTGAAAAACAAGCTCAATGTTTTTGGAATTATTATCAGTCTTTTTTCTTATTTCCTCAATAGCCAGGCGTAACTCCGTGTTATCAAAAAGCATTTGACGAATTCGGGTGAACACACGCACAATTTGAATGTTTATATTTATTGCCTTATCGCTATTTAAAATACTGGATAACATGGCGACTCCTTGTTCGGTAAATGCGTTTGGGACATAACGAGAACCACCCCAACTTGAGGTCACAAATTGCGACATCAAAAAAGGGAGGGATACGTAAATTGCCTTATGTGTTTACTGAACATGGAGTTTTAATGCTTTCAAGTGTATTGAATACTGATAGAGCCATTGAGGTCAATATAAAGATCATGAGGATATTTACGCGCTTTAGGCAATTAGTGGCAGATAATACCGAGTTGCGTATTGCAATAGAAAAGTTGGAAAAAAAGACCGATAACAATTCAAAAAATATAGAAGTTGTGTTTCAGTACCTTGACGAATTACTTGAAAAAAAGGAAGATCAAAACTCCCGTAAATACATTGGATATAAAATCCCAAAAAAGAAAAAGTAATAAAATATAAAATGGCAAAAAAAGTAACCGAACTTACAATTCCCGATGAAGTAATAATGAATAAGATCTATTTTACCAGGGGACACAAGGTAATGCTTGATAAAGATCTTGCAGAACTTTATGATGTTGAAACAAAAGTTTTTAATCAGGCAGTTAAACGGAACCTTAAACGATTCCCCATTGATTTCATGTTCCAATTATCGGAAAAAGAGTGGAAAAACTTGAGGTCACAATTTGCGACTTCAAAAAATTGAACCCACCATAAACAAACCGCAACACTCCCAAATAATCAAACAGTTAGGCTAAGGTAGACTTATGAGCGTTCTGCTCTAATTCTGCCTTTTTTGAGGGTTTTTGTTACTCCCTTGTTACCCGGCATTTTCTCAAAGGTTCACGAAGGTTCAAGAACCGAAAGAAAGCCTTTCACGTTGGCTATAATTGCCAACGGAAGGGGAATGTCAAACCCTAACAAACTAAAAAAATGGGAGTCTATTTAAGAGAAAAAAAGCTGGGTGGCGGTCAGGTATCATTTTACCTCGACATCTATCACAACAAAAGACGTTGGTACGAATTCTTAGAAATTAAGATCAACAAAAAAAATCCTACGCCACAGGATAAAGAAAAAAAGCGACTGGCGACAGAAATACGATCAAAGCGCGAGAATGAATTAATTGTTCAGGATAACGGACTTGTAGATAAAGGAAAACGCAAAGCTGATTTTGTGGTTTGGTTTCATTCTTACATGAATGGAAGGAAGGAGAACTATAATAACAACGTGAAAACCTATAAGCATCTTGAGCGGTTCATGGATAACCGTCCTTTACCTTTTCAGGCAGTCACACCTGATTGGATCAAGGCTTGGAGTAAATATCTTCTTGGCAGAGTAAGTAACAATACTACGATTGATTACAACAAGAATTTATTTACTGCCTTGGAGGAAGCAGTTAGGAAAGGGATCATATTCGTAAATCCTTTCCGAAAAATTCCTCGCCACGAAAGATTAAAACTAAAACCAGTTTACAGAAACGCATGGACATTTGAAGAATTGGATCACCTTATGGAAACACCAGTTAAAAAAATGGAGCCTCAGTATAAACAAGCGTATATGTTTTCCTGCTTTAGCGGATTGAGATGGAGTGATGTTAATCCTTTGCGGTGGACGGAGATAATTACAAAGGTCATTGACGGCCAAGAAGAATGGTTTATTTATTTTGAGCAGGAAAAAACAGAGGATATAGAATACCTGCCTTTATCAGACGGAGCCGTTGCGATTTTAAAAGAACGCAGGCGTGAGCAATTAGAAAACAAAGAAATAAGTCCTTATGTTTTCCCGCGCGTAAAAGAAACAAATGAAGAAAAAGGCAAAATGCACAAACGGGTTTGGTACTTTCTGAAAAAATGGGCGGTGGCCGCAGGGTATGAAACTAAACGGATGCACTTTCATACAGGCAGGCACACTTTCGCCACGAATGTTTTGGAAAATAGTCCTGATGGTGATCTTTGGACGGTATCAAAGCTCTTAGGACACAAGAGCATTATCCCGACCCAAATTTACGCCCACGTGCGCGATAGCAAGAAGAAGTCGGCTGTTAAAGCCTTGCCGATGCTCGCTCTTAAAAGCCCGCAAACAGCGGCATAATTGAAACCTCAAAAGCCCTTCCAAAATGGAGGGCTTTTACTCTAAAAAAGACAAAAATAAGTATCTTTGGATTATGAAAACGGACGATTATACATTAATACTGAATCACATTACTCACGGGGAACATATTGTCAATAGTCAAGAACCTAAGAAGTTTGAAGAGTATAGGCAAATGGCTCATATTTTTTTAAATCACAAGGGTAAATTCTTATTTGAAGAAGATATTTTGGAGAGTTATCGCGAAGGCATGACTTTAGAAAAATTATTCGCGCAGGAGCCGGATCGTTTTGTTCAGGGTGCTAATCATAAAAAGGACGGAAAAAATCAGAAAACATGGTATGATCTTACGGCAATGGAAAAGATTGAACACAAGGATGATTTCTTTGATTATTTTTTCACTTGTAAGCTAAGACACATTGGCCTTTTAGAAATAGATTCTTTTTTAGCATTTCATTTGGATTATAGTTTTGAGAACAACAAGAAGTATTATTTTCGTTTTCTAAATATTACCCTGCGCCAGTATCAAGATAAAATACTTAGCCCGAATATTGCTGAAACCATAAAAGAATGGATTAAGCTGAATGAGGCTGTTTCCGATAAAGATTTGTC
>JANYBY010000307.1 GCA_025360565.1 Bacteroidota bacterium | reverse complement strand
AATTTTAGTTTTGAAGAAACATCTTCATCATTTTCATAAAAACTTTTAGGGGCATGTTCCAGAATATCTTCCAATGGAGTTTTAATTACAATCTCTCCATTTTTTTCAATTATTTTATTTACATCACCGGTGTAGGCTATTTTAATATTGTTTGGATCAGCTCCCGGATGCAGGATCACATTGTATTTTATTCCATGACCTTTATCGGTAGGAATTGTATATTCAATATCAATATTATTATAAACGTTTTTGTAGGTAATTTTTTTATAACCATAAGAATTTAACTCTGCGCCGCCATATGTAAAATAATAAGATTGTTTTTCACTTTCAATAATTTCAATATTTGGATTTGATCCGATCCAGTTCATATTTGCATAATGAATTTCATCCGGTTTTAATTTCACTTTCTTTCCATGCTCCATTTTTTCATGCTGCTCTTCTGATAATGGAATTTTTTTAATTAGTTTATAAACCAAGCCCTTTGGTGTAAAATAAATATGTTCGTTTGAGGATTCGTAAGCAAATTTTATTTGCTCAGGTGAATTAATCACTTTATCAAACTGCCCTTTATTCTCGATAAAAACTCGTGTGCCAAAAACATCCTCTTTTGAAACAAAAGCTTTTTGAGCGAATATATTTTCACTTAAAAAAAATAGGCTAAAAAAAATTCCTATTACCTTCATTGTCTGCAATTAACTGTTTAAACAGTAAAATCTTTAATGTAGATTATATGTTAACCATACAATCAGGAAACTAAATTGGTTGGGTTATATAAATTAAAAACCTGTTATCAAAGTTAATAAATAATACAACAAAAACAAGATAATAACGCCTGTAAATCAGGCCATTGTATAAACTGCAGACATTGAAAAATGTTTTTAAACTATATTTTTTTGAAGTACGTCTCTACATAAACCTTAAACTCCTTGTTGCTCTGTGCTCTCAGTGTCTCTGTGGTTAGAAAACGTTTACCTGATCTTTTTCCTGATCTCCTCGGTAATTTGCAAAACCGCAGGGCACACCAGCGTATTCTTAAACGTAAGGTCTAAAATTTGCTGCATTTTTTTTCGGTTGGTGTGCGGGTATTCTCGGCAAGCATTGGGACGGTCGTTATAAATACTGCAATAATTTTCGGCATCTAAAAAAGGGCAAGGCGAACCTTTTAAAACATAATCTTTGTCTTCATCTACTCTTAAATATTTTTCAATGAACTCGCCGGGTTTTAATTTGCATGCTTTTGCGGCGCGCTCCACATCACGTTCGTAAAAAATGGGCGAAGTTGTTTTGCAGCAATTGGCGCAGGTTAAACAATCAATTTTTTCAAAGGCTGCATCGTGAGCCGTGTGAAAAAGTTCGTCGAGGTTTTTTGGCGCTTTTAATTTAAGCCTTCGGTAAAAACTATCGTTCTCTTTTTTAAGCTTCAGGGCTTTTTTATTGAATTCGTTTAGATCCACCGGCTCAAATTTAAAAAAGCTGTCACAATTGACAGCTTTTAATTTTATTCAGCTTTTTTTGAAGCCTTTTTTGCTGCGGCCTTTTTAGGAGCTGCTTTTTTAGCGGTTTTAGCAACGGTTTTCTTCGCTGCTACTTTCCTCGGACGTTTTACGCCATAAGAACCAATATGAATTTTACCGCGTTTTGTTTTTTTATCTCCTTTTCCCATAATAATTTATTTATTTCCGTAAAAGTAAAAAATTATCTTTACCAATCAAACATTTACTTTAACAGGCTGTTTAAAAATTATCCCGATCGCTAATTCATTTCATAAACAAGAAAGATTGTGCAGTAAAAAGCAAATGGATCTGCTATTCAGTAAAGGCAAAAGCAATTTATCCTATCCAATAAAAATGATGGTGCTTGAAACCCCTGTTGATCTTCAATATCCCGCCCAGGCCATGTTCATTGTACCAAAACGCCAGTTTAAAAAAGCGCACGATCGTAATAAATTAAAAAGACGAATGCGTGAGGTTTACCGGTTGCACAAAAGCGAATTTTATAAACTGCTTACCTCGGCAAATAAAAAAATAATTGTTGCTTTTCTTTTTGTAGGAAAAAAAACGGAAGAATATGCTGTGATAGAACAGGCGATGGTTAAACAATTAACCGCATTTAAATAGGGAATATTGAAGGCGCCTTACCGTTTGTTTGACTCTTTAATATAAGCGTCCAAAGTGCCCGTCATACTTGGGTTTTGGGGGTTTGGCGCAAATATATCCAATCGGTATCCCATTTCCTTAACCATTAAGGCGGCGGTATGCCCAAACGCTGCAATGCGTGTTCCCCCCTGTTTAAAATTTGGAAAATTGTGTTTCAACGATTTTATGCCGGCCGGTGTAAAGAAAACCAACACATCATATTCATTCAGGTTTTTAAGATCGCTTAAATTAGCGCTTACCGTTTTATAAAAAACACCTTTTGTATAAGTAATGTGAAGCTCATCTAAAAACTCTATGATCTGTTCTTTGTGCACATCGCTTACGGGCAGTAAAAATTTTTCGTCCTTATTTTTTCTGATCACATCAACAAGATCGAGCATAGTGCCATGCCCAAAAAATATTTTACGCTTACGGTACTGGATGTATTTTTGTAAATAATATGCAGTTTGTTCGTTAATGCAAAAATATTTCATGTTCTCAGGCACTGTAACGCGCATTTCGTTGCACATTTTAAAATAATGGTCAACCGACATTTTGCTGGTTAAAATAACCGCGCCATGCTCTAAAATATCAATACGCTGCGCTCTGAAATCCTGTGAACTTAAACCTTCTACTTTTATAAAATGCCTAAAAGTAACACTCAGGTTGTGTTTTTTTCCAAAACTTACATACGGATTTTTTTCAGGATCAAGTGGTTTTGGCTGAGAAACCAAAATATTTTTAACCCTGTTCTTTGGGTAATTACTTACATCAATTTTTGGAGGAGGCGGTAAAGTAATGATCGGTTTTTTGGATGACTTACGCGTGCGCTTAATTGGTAAATTATTTTCGGCCGGTAAGCTTGCCTCCTTAACTACAGGTACCTTAGATTCTTTTGGAAGTTTAACCGGTTTTATTTTTTGTTTAATAATAACAGGCTTTAGATCCGATTTTTTTACGGACACTTTTTTTACCTTAACGCCTGCTTTTTTTGGGACTGACTTTTTGTTTTTAGAAACCGTTTTTTTTACGCTAACCTTGATTTTTTGGGAACTGCTTGAAGAACGGGTGCCCAACCGTTTTGGTTTGGCATTGGCAGGCTTTTTAACCGAAGTTTTACTACCTGCCTTGCGTGCGGGTTTAGCTGACTTTTTTTTTGCCATATTATTAGCTTAGCCTATTAAAATGTTTCAACTATAAATTTTACCAAAACCAAAGCCGGTAAAATTTCCAGACTGCAAAAGTACATAAAAATTTGCAATAATCCTACTCTATTCTCTACCAATGCAAACACAACGCCCCTATACCATTTAAACACCTGCATGGCTATTAATATAACGCTGGCTGCCGATAAAAAAATGAGTGGGTTAAATCGGCTTAACTCTGCCAGCACCAAACACGGAAACATAATGATGCCCTGGGTTTGACTGATAATAAAAGAGCTGTAAACAAACTCGGGTATTAATTTATGGTCGTTCACAAAAAAGGACAACAGTTTACTCATGCCACCCTTAAGAACGAATAGGAAAATAATGGCGCCGAAAAAAAATAAAAATTGTAGTAAGGAAGGCTGTTCTACTAAAACAAGTTTATACATGTAGTTAACCTTATAAATAAAAAAAGTGAATATGAGAAGGAAAAAACTACTCAGTGCAATGGAATAGAATTTTAAAGGGTTAAATTCCTCTCTTTCAAGCTGGCGGAGGGTTTGCATGCTAAAACAAGATTGTATCACCTTTACCACCTTTGTAAAAGAAGTGATCTTAATAACTACCAATAACGCGAAACAAAGCAATAAAAAAACAGAAGGCCAGATAAGTTGAAAATTTTGTTTTAGTTCCGGAAGTGGATGTTGGCTTGGCAGTAAATGATGATAAAATATATGCTGTCCGTTTATCAATTTAACAATTAAAGAGAGAATACCCTTGAAATACTGAAGCCAAATTTAACCTGGCCGTTCTTCCACGAATCGCGGGTATAGGGAATGTAATTGTTTTCGATAAGCCCTGAAGCGTTAGTAAAAAATAAACTGAAAACGTGCCCGCCGGTTTCAAGCTCAAAACCGGCAGCTAACGGGCCGGTTGCCGTAGGATTTTTTACAAAATAATTACTCGCGTTGTAAAAATAATCAGCTATCAAACTTACACGCTTTGTTAATTTTATCCTTCCGCCTATTCCAATACTTATTAGGTCATTTTGGTCGGCTGTGCCATTATTAGGATTAACACTTTCTTTAATAAAATTACGATGCGTAAAGGTTGGCGATACTTCAAGCGAAAGCCAATCGGTTAATTTACTTGCAATAATTATTTGCCCAACGTAATTAAGACGGTGCGCTTCATTTGTTGGAAAATCTTTTACAATACCCGCATAAATTTCACCGGTTGGCGCATGGGTGTAACCAAGGTCGCCAAATATGGCCACAGATACAGGAATTTCAAATTTGCTGGTTTGTTGTAAAATTCTCCATTTAAAACTAGCATCCGCCATTTTATTCATCCGGCTCCTGCCAATACCAATGGTAATATTATCAGTTAAACCATAATCAAAACTGTTTCTAATATCCGAAGCGGCATCAAATCCCAAAAAAGTTTGAAAGGTTGTATTAATGGCGTTATTTGCCGTGTTATCGTACATGTTCCCAAAACGGTGACTGATCCTAAAGTCCAAATGTTTTTTCTTTACAGTTTCGGTAGTTTGCATGTTACCCAAACGGTAACCTTTAAATGTTGCAAATACCTTTTTCGGCTTTTTGTCGGCCGGGTCTTCCACCAAACTTAGTAAATCAATATCCTGGCAGAATAAAGAATTGTTTATGCAGATCAAAGAAAATAAACAAAGTGATTTTTTAAAGATTGACATAGGCATCTTAAATTAATTTATTTTTTTACAAATGGCTCCATTGTGCTGCTAACTGTAACATCAACCACTTCGGCAATATTTTTTACGTAAAGTGATGGTACTTTAATATCGTAATCAGCTACTTTAACTTTAAACTTTGTATTAAGAATTATATCATTTCCTTTTTTAGTAATGGTTCCTTCCATTGTAACGTCCTTAGTAACGCCATGAATTTCCATTTTACCCGTAACAGTTACTTTGGTTTCGCCATCCTTTGTATAATCAACAGGCTCGTTTACTTTTCCTTTAAAAATGGCGCTCGGAAACTTTTGCGATTCCATATAATTCTCGTTAAAATGTTCCTCCATTAACGCGTTTTTAAACTTAAATTTTAAAATGTTTATCTGCACCTGAACATCCGCAGTTGTTGTTTTTAAAAAAATAACCGCGCCTTTATTTATGGCGGTAATGTCTTCTAAGGGCGATTTAGAGAAAAAACTTATTTCTGTTGCATTGTCTTTTGCTTTATAAAGCTGTGCACTTGCATTAACTGTTAAAAGGGTAGCTGTCGCCAAAATTAATTTCTTCATCATAATTTAAATTTTACTCAAATTTAAAACAATTCGTTTAAATTACAATTGTTTAAAAAATTTTCTATTAACCGGGGGAAGGCATATTTTGTTAAAGTGCTTATTTTAACTGATTTTTGCGTTTTTTTATGAGTCACATCGAGTTTAATTACATAAAATTTCGCGAATAAATTTTGATGGCTCAGCACATGCTTATACATTTTTGAAATGTGAAGTATATTGAATTTTTTACCGGTTATTTTTTTAAATTCATTTAATTCTACCATTTTTTTTGATCCGGTTTCAGCTTCGGTTTCTATCAATAAAAAATCATACAAGCCCTTCCAGATATCGTTTTGAGCTCGTTTATTTATTAAAATAGCGTTGCCCTTATCTGCCACAATTAAATAATTAAAATAGCGGTTCACTACTTTTATTTTTTTTGATTTTGCAGGCAATTCGGCCACTTTACCCGCCAAAAAAGCGTAACACTTATTTTTAAAAATGCAGTTTTGGCAATCGGGATTGCTTGGTTTACAAAACTGCGATCCAAACTCCATTATGGCCTGATTGTGCGTAGCCGGATCTTTTACATCCAGTAAATCCGTTGCCAGAGCCTGAAATTGTTTTTTGCCCACGCCTGAATCAATTGGCGTTTGTATTCCAAAGATCCTGCTTAAAAGCCTGTAAACATTGCCATCTACAACGGCATGTGGTAAATTGTACGCAAACCCGGCAATGGCCGCCGCTGTATAATCGCCAACCCCTTTCATTTTTTTTATGTCCTCAAATGTTTTCGGAAAATTGCCGTTATTTTCCTTCATCAAAATTTGGGCGGCGCTATGCATATTCCGGGCTCTTGAATAATAGCCCAAGCCCTGCCAATCCTTTAAAACCTTGTCTTCTGTAGCTTTAGCCAAATGTTTAACGGTTGGGTAATTTTTAACGAACTTGTTATAATAACTAAGGCCTTGTTTTACTTGTGTTTGCTGCAAAATAATTTCGGAAACCCATATTTTATATGGGTCGGTTTGGTGGCGCCAGGGCAGATTGCGCTTATTATGCGAATACCATTTTTGCAGGCCTTGGGTGAACCATTTTTCCATAATTTCTTAAAATTACGGCTTTTTTAATGTCGCAAGGTGCCTAATCGGGGGGTTTCAGGGCAAATAAATTAAAAAGGAAGTGAACAAAACTTTAAAAAAATTTCGCATTATTAATTTAAATACTATCTTTGCCTCCCATTTTAAAATACAATTAATTGATTTTAAACATTTTGTAACATGACAAAAGCAGATATAGTAAACGAGATCTCAGAAAAAACGGGCATCGAAAAAATGGCAGTTCAGGCCACAGTTGAAGCATTTATGAAAACCATTCGCAACTCAATGGTTGAAGGTAAAAACGTTTATTTAAGAGGGTTTGGGACCTTTGTAGTAAAAAGACGTGCCGAAAAAATTGGCCGTAATATTTCTAAAAACACCACCGTTGTTATTCCGGCGCATTTTATTCCGGCATTTAAGCCTGCTAAAACTTTTTCTGACAGGGTTAAGAAAAATGTTAAAACCGCTGAACCTGAGCAAAAAACTAATGATTAAACATGAAGTAGTCCCGATCACCATCGGAATCGCTTCATGCTAAAAAATAATAATGAGCGCTAAAAAAACACAGGTACTTTTAGTTGTTGGCGCTTTAATTTTGTTCGTTCTTTTATTTATTGCACCAAAATTAGCCCCAAAATCCGCGGAGGATGACGGGCATGGACACGCAACAGAAATTGTAAAGGCAGATAATAATGCAAGTATTAAAGTTTACTTGGATATGGCATTAAAAAATTTGGATCCTAAACAAAAAACAATTGCCGATAAACTTATATCGCAAAAAAAACAAGACAGTGTTTCGCTTTTTTGGGATAAATTAAAGCGTCCTGATCTGGCTTCATTTTATTTTGAGGAAAAAGCGAGGGATTTAAATACGGCTGATGATTGGAATAAAGCCGGCAACAGGTATTATTACTCGATTCAGTTTGTTCAGGATAAAACCGAGATTCCGCTTTTGTACCAATGCGCCATGAGATGTTTTTCGAAAAGTTTAAAATTAAATTCAAAAAACACCGATGCCAAAATTATGCTTGCCAGTTGTTTTGTTGAAGGAACAGCAAGCCCGATGGAAGGTATAGGTATGATGAAAGAGATTGAAAAAACCGACAGTAACAATGTAAAACTGCAATTAAGTTTTGCCTTTTTCTCGGTTAAAAGCGGCCAGTTAGATAAAGCAATTGCCAGGTTTAATAAAGTGTTAGCGGTTGATAGTAATTATATTGAAGCCTATTTGCACCTGGCAGATGCCTACGAACAAATGGGAGAAACACCAAAAACAATTAAAATGCTTGAAACCTATTGCGCAAAAACAACAGACCCAACAGCAAAGGTGGAGATAAATAAATATATTGAACAGTTGAAGGCAGCAAAGTAGATTAAGGAGGCAAGACTGAAGAGAAGCAAGACGGCAAGACCTAAGAGAAGCAAGACGTGAAACAAACAAGAAACCGGAAACAAAGTAACAAGGAATATTATATTATTAACAATTAAAAAACACTTTTATGCCAAGCGGAAAGAAAAGAAAAAGACATAAAATGGCGACTCACAAACGCAAAAAACGTTTGAGAAAAAATCGTCATAAAAAGAAATAATAATTAGATACCGTTGAACGGGATTTGATTTTACTTAACAAAAATAGAATAGCAAAATGTGTGTTCTGTTTTTGTGTTTCTTTTAAAATTACCTCATCCCGTTTTTACTTACTG
>JANYBY010000346.1 GCA_025360565.1 Bacteroidota bacterium | reverse complement strand
CTCCGTATTTCATGGTGTCTAATCCTGATTGCCTGATTGGTTTTTCAACAAAAGTGAATTTGGTTATTCCAACCCACAAATGTTCGTCGGTAAATCTTACAGCCCCTCTCCATTGTTTACCGTCGCAGCCATCAACAGGGTAATCACTAAAATATCTTCCTCTTCCGTTTTTTTCAATTACAATATTCATGTGACATTCAGAGTATGAAACCCATCGTCCATACATGCTAATAGGATATTTCCAAATGCGTTTACATGTAGTATTAACAAAACAAAAAGTTAAGACTATTAATAATGAAACTATATTTTTTACGTTTATAGTAAACATATGTACAATTGCATTTTTAGTTATTGAATTAAAGATTTTTTGAATTTTAGAATTTAATCATTAGCCCATTCAACAATTCAGCAACTCTAAAATTCTAAAATTTACTGCTTCGGCATTCCTTTCGGCATGTTGCGCATCATTTTTGCCATTGCATTTTTGTCGTTCATCATGCGCATCATTTTACGGGTTTCTTCAAATTGTTTTAAAAGCTTGTTCACTTCCTGCACGCCTTGTCCGCTGCCCTTTGCCAGCCTTTGCCTGCGTGAGCCATTTATCAGTTCCGGCTTTTCTCTTTCCGCAGGTGTCATGCTAAAAATAATTGCTTCAATGCCTTTGAACGCATCATCTTTAATATCCATATCCTTCACCGCTTTGCCAACTCCGGGAATCATACCAACAAGGTCTTTTACATTTCCCATTTTTTTAATTTGATTCAATTGATTTAAAAAATCGTTGAAATCAAATTTATTGCTCGCTATTTTTTTGCTTAATTTTCTGGATTCTTCTTCGTCAAATTGTTCTTGCGCGCGCTCTACTAAAGTTACTACGTCGCCCATTCCCAATATCCTGTCGGCCATACGCTCGGGATAAAAAATATCCAAAGCCTCCATTTTTTCGCCGGTACCAATAAATTTTATTGGTTTGTTCACCACACTTTTTATCGAGAGGGCTGCACCACCGCGGGTATCACCATCCATTTTGGTTAAAATAACACCATCAAAATTTAATTTATCGTTAAAGGCTTTGGCAGTATTTACGGCATCTTGTCCCGTCATACTATCCACCACAAATAAAATTTCGTTCGGTTTTATTTTCGCTTTCAGTTCGGCTATCTCGTTCATCATTTGCTCATCTACCGCCAAACGCCCTGCAGTATCAATCAGCACAACGCTGTTGCCATTTTCTTTTGCTTGTTTTAAAGCGGCTTCAGCAATTTTAACCGGATTTTTTTCTTCCTTATTACTAAAAACCTCCACGCCAATTTGCGTTCCTAAAACGTGTAATTGGTCAATAGCGGCCGGACGGTAAACGTCGCAAGCTACCATTAAAGGGTTTTTACCTTTTTTGGTTTTTAAATAATTGGCAAGTTTTCCTGTAAAAGTTGTTTTACCCGAACCCTGCAAACCGCTCATTAAAATAATGGTGGGATTGCCGCCCAAATAAATATCTTCCTTGGTGCCGCCCATTAAGGCAGCCAACTCATCGTGCGTAATTTTTATTAATAATTGCCCGGGCGAAACCGCGGTTAACACGTTTTGCCCAAGGGCTTTTTCTTTTACGGTATCGGTAAATGTTTTTGCTACTTTATAATTAACATCGGCATCCAACAAGGCCTTACGAACTTCTTTCAACGTTTCGGCAACGTTAATTTCGGTTATTTTTCCCTGACCCTTTAATGTTTTAAGGGCTCTTTCAAGTTTATCGGCTAAATTATCAAACATGTTGCGTTTTTATGAGAACATAAATTTACTAAAAATAAAAGTTATCAGCGAGGAAAACTTCTGTCTAATTCATCATAATATGCTTTAAACTCTTTATTCCCAGGCTCCAGCTCGCAGGCTCTTTTCAGGTCGGCCAGGGCTTCGTGTCCTTTTCGTTTACGTAAGTAAAACTTTGCCCTATCAATATACAATTTAGCTTTGTTAGGATCAAACTGTATTTTGGCGTTTAAATCGTCCCAAACCGCCATATCGTACCTTTGTGTTATGTCTTTTTCAAGTCCGGGTGGAATTTGTTTAGGACTTTTTATTTTTAATTCTTCAAGGTCGCGCATGGCCCCCGTCATATCTCCAAAACGATTAAAAGCCACACAGCGACTTAAGCACAAATAAGGATCGAAACCACTTATTTTTAGCGCGGCGTTAAAATCCGCTATGCATTCGTTCTTTTTGCCCAGTTCGGCATATACACTTGCACGGTTAGCCAATAAATGTTTTTTTTTGGGTTGTAGCTGTATGGCCGTGTTTAAAAGGTTCAGAGCCGAGCTATATTCTTTTTTGTAGTAAAACACATTGGCTTTTTCGTAATAAAAAATATAATTCTGCGGACAGTCCTTCATACCTTCGTCAAGATAACTAACGCGATCTTTGTAAACATCCATACGGACAAATGTTTTTAACGCGAAAAATAAAACCAGCAGGCTAAAAACATATTTAAAGGACTTGCTTTGGATATTAAAATTTAGTTGGCTTATAAATAGTAAAAGGCCAATTACCGAAGTATAAGCGCGGTGCTCGTATTGCTCGCCCAGCGGACTAACAGCGCCGTACCAGGCCGGGATGGCAAGTAAAATAAGGAACAGGGCCAGGCCGAACAAAGCCACGGTTTTATTTGCAACACCGATTTTAAAGTAAAGATAAATTAAAACAAGGGTGCAAAGCATACCGGTAATGAATGAGGAATTGGTAAAGGTGGGACTTACTGATTGCTGAAGCGGCAACAAACTTTTACCTGTAAATACAAACAGCCCGTGCACGAACTGTTTTATACTTAACATTACATTTGTTCCGGCCGATAATTTATAAGGCACAATACTTGTTTTTAAATAATACCAGCATAGGCCAATGATTAGCCATATAAGTGATAGAAAAATTATTTTTTTACCAACTTTATAATAATTAAAAAATAAAATAGTGAACAAAATTGGTAGCAGGACCGCGTTTTCTTTGATGAACATGGCCGTGATAAAAGATACCAAATGCAAAAAGAAAAAATGGATCTTATTTTTAGTAAAATAATTGATCAAAAAAATAAAGGAAAGGAGGGAGAAGAGGCAAAGCATGGAGTCGTTTCGGCCCGGGATCCACGCCACAGCATGCAGCAGCGCAGGGTGTACAGCGAAGAGCAGGCTAAGAAAAAAGGCGAACTTTGCTTCGGTTTTTAATAAAACTAATAATTTATAAAGTGAGAGAACGCAGAGCAAATGAAAAATCAAATTACTTAAATGAAAAACAAAAGGGCCGGACTTGCCTACGATAGAATCGAGCATAAAAGAACCAATAAGCAGGGGGCGATAATAAAGTTTGGTAACGGAAAGTTTAAATAGTTCGATAAAATTTTCGGGGTTTTGTAAATACTTAGTGTTTTTCACGATCAGCCATTGCTCGTCCATTGGAGAAAAATCGTAAAACAGGCTTTTTAAATACAGTAGGGCAGGCACTAAAATAAGAACCGCAATAGGTTTTAAATTATTTTTAAAAAAACTGGCGGTAAAGCGGTTCATTGGTTCTGCTAAAAGTCGTGAGTATTTTTATTATTGACAAAAATATTTTTTGAGTGATATACTATGAAGAGGATACGTTTAAAAATTGACAATTTAAAAAAATGTAAACGGTAAAAGAAGAGTGAGATTGATTTCTTTAATATAGTCCTCTCAATATTTTTTCGCTAATTTTGAATCTCATTAATGAACAACGAACAATATATACAACACACTTTAAACCTTGCCAAACAAGGCTGGCCCTTTGTATCACCAAATCCTATGGTGGGCTGTGTGATTGTAAATGGTGAAAAAATAGTTGCCGAGGGTTTTCATAAAAAATACGGCGAAGCTCATGCCGAAGCAAATGCGATAAACGCCTTAAATAAAGATCTTGATCCAAAAAATTGTACGTTGTATGTAAATTTAGAACCCTGTTCACATCAAGGTAAAACCCCACCTTGCGCCGATCTTATAATTAGTAAAGGATTTAAAAAAGTAGTTATTTGTAACCTCGATCCAAATCCTTTAGTAGCGGGCAAAGGGATTGCAAAATTAAGGCAAGCAGGAATAGAAGTTGTTACGGGTATTTTAGAAAAAGAAGGCTTCGAATTAAACAAACGATTTTTTACGTTTCATACAAAACACCGTCCGTATTTTATATTAAAATGGGCGCAAACTGCCGATGGATTTATAAGTAGATCAGCAGTACCGAACAACTCTGAAGCAGAGCGGAACTCGCTTCAGGGTTTTCAAGAAAATAAAATAGGAAACGAGGAACAGCAAAAAAGGGTTCATCAAATGCGGGCTGAAGAAACGGCCATTTTGGTGGGAAAAAACACGGTTTTGTTCGATGATCCTTTTTTAACAACCCGTTTAGTTAAGGGGAAAAATCCAACAAGGATTTTTATTGATAAAGATCTGGAAGTACTTGCAACATTTAATATTTATAATAAAGAGGCTGAAACCCTTGTGTTTAGTGCGATTAAGGATGATGTAAAGGAAAATATATGTTTCATTAAAATTGATTTTTCAAAGAATGTGCTGGCTCAGATCTCTCAAAAGCTATACGAATTAAAAATACAAAGTGTAATGGTTGAGGGCGGCGCCTTTTTGCTGAATAGTTTTATAAACGAAAAAATGGCCGATGAAGCGGTTGTTTTTGTAAATGAAAATTTAAAATTTAATACCGGTGTAAAGGCTCCTGAAATAAATTTACCCATTAAGTTTGAAAAATTGGGAGAGGTAAAATTGTTTAAAATTCGGTTGGATTAAATTTGCCGGTAAAAAAGACGCTTTCCTAATAAAAATTGTCTCCGGCTTAAGAATTTAACGATTTTCCCCTAAAAAATGCATAGTTTGTTGCATATTAAGGCTTTAAAGATGTTCAACAAGCTTGTTTTATTCAATACAAGCACGTATATTTGCATCCCTTTTAAAAAGGAAATTATTTAAAAATCAACGAACATGTCACGTATTTGTCAATTAACAGGAAAAAAAGCGATGGGCGGGAACAAAGTTTCCTTCTCAAATGCAAAAACCCGTCGCCAGTTTAAAGTAAATTTAAAACGTAAACGTTTTTTTGTTCCTGAAACTAACGAGTGGGTAACCCTTCGCGTTTCAACATCGGCGCTTAAAAACATTAATAAAAAGGGCATTTTTGCCTGCATTAAAGAAGCTAAAGCCAGCGGCATTTTAGCATCGTAATTTTTTAAAATTAAAAACAATGGCAAGGAATAAAAATAGAATACAGGTAATTTTAGAATGTACCGAGCACAAAGAAAGTGGTAAACCGGGAACATCCCGTTACATTACTACCAAGAACAAAAAAAACACTACCGAACGTATTGAATTAAAAAAATACAATTCGGTTTTGAAAAAAATGACTGTTCATAAGGAGATTAAATAAAAAAAGTGATAAGTGGTTAGAGTTAAGGGATAAGAAACTCCACACTAACCACTAGGCACTCAACACTAAACACTAAAGAAAATGGCAAAGAAAGTAGTTGCAACGTTAAAGTCAGGAAAAGGTAAAGATTTTACCAAAGTAATTAAAATGGTTAGATCCGGTAAATCGGGTGCTTATTCATTTAAGGAAGAAATTGTGCACAATGATCACATTGCCGATTTTCTAAAAAATAAATAAAAAAATGTTTTTTTATAAAAAGAGATTCTTTCCCTATAAGGAAAGAATTTTTTGTTTAATAGTACTTCTAAAAAGTCAATTTTACTTCGTTTGTACAAAAAATTAAAATCCTCATTTACCACAGTAAACTGCGGTTTAAATTTTTTGAAAGCCTCGTTAAATCGACTTTTAAGAAGTACATTAAGCCCTTTACCAGTTAACTCTAATCACTAACAATGAGTTTCTTCTCAAAATTATTTACCAAAGAAAATAAAGACAGTCTCGACAAAGGCTTGTCTAAAAGCAAAGAAAGCTTTTTTGGTAAATTGAGTAAGGCCATTGCAGGCAAAAGCTCTGTAGACGCCGATGTACTTGATAATTTGGAGGAGGTGCTGATCACCGGAGATGTTGGGGTAAGCACAACCATAAAGATCATTAAACGCATTGAAGAGCGCGTTAAGCGTGATAAATACGTTTCTACAAGCGAGTTGAACGGTATTTTAAAACAAGAAATTGCCGCTTTGCTTGAAGAAAATAATAAACTAAAAACACCCGCGTATTTTTCCGAAGAACTTCCCTACAAACCCTACGTTATAATGGTAGTGGGCGTTAACGGGGTGGGTAAAACCACCACCATTGGCAAACTCGCAAATCAATATAAAGCAGCGGGTAAAAGCGTAATACTTGGCGCGGCCGATACCTTTAGAGCTGCCGCGGTTGACCAGTTAATTATTTGGGCCGAAAGGGCGGGTGTTGAAATTGTGAGCCAGGGTATGAATGCCGACCCGGCAAGTGTTGCATTTGATACATTGAGTAGCGCCAAAGCGAAAAATAGCGATGTGGTAATAATTGATACTGCAGGGCGTTTACATAATAAAGTTAATTTAATGAACGAGTTAACTAAAATAAAAAACGTTATGAAAAAAGTATTGCCCGATGCCCCGCATGAAGTAATGTTGGTGCTGGATGGAAGTACCGGTCAAAATGCGATAGAGCAATGTAAACAATTTACAGCCGCCACCGATGTAACCGCTCTTACCGTTACAAAACTCGATGGTACCGCTAAAGGTGGTGTGGTTATTGGTATTTCGGATGAATTTAAGATCCCTGTTAAATATATTGGGGTGGGCGAGAAGATCGGCGATCTGCAGGTATTTAACGGTCCCGAATTTGTAGATTCTTTATTCAAAGCGTAGTTTTTGAAAAATATTTTTTAATATTACATTATAAATAAATTAAATAATGAGAGCAGTTTTGTTTTCCCTTCTTTTTGTAGCGAGTTTTATTTTAACGGCGCAACAAACTCCCATATACGATGAGTTGAATATTGATTCGGATGAAACTGAACAAACTTACCGTCCGGCCGGAAAAAGTTATGTGTTCCTGCGTTCAAAGCGCGGCACAGGCGGTTTAGTAAAAACCTCTTCGGCCGATTCTGTAAAGTCATTTCCAATAAAAGAGATCCTTTTGGTGTTTACCGAGGTAAACGAATCCGCTTTTGATGAGCGTGAAGACGCGAATAAAGAGCGCTGGGAAAATCTTTTAAAAACCTATCCCGAATTTTTTAAAACTGGCACTACTTACAAAAGTATTTGCCAGTGTAAAATTGGGGGCGACAGTGTTTCATTTAAAAAAGCTCAAGGATTTTATGTTTATTATAAAGGCACCGAAACCGCGGTAACAAAAGTGGCTGTGGTTGAGAAAAAAGTGGAGGAAAAAAAGATTGAGGAGAAAAAAGTGGAAGAAAAGAAAGTTGAGGAAAAAGTTACTGAGAAAAAAAATGAAAAAAAGGTTGAGGAAAAGAAAGTAGAAGAAAAAGTTGCCGAGAAAAAAGTTGAGGAAAAGAAAGTAGAAGAGAAGAAGGTTGAAGAAAAAGTAGCGGAGAAAAAAGCGGAAGAAAAAAAGGTAGAAGAGAAAGTTGAACCGGAACCTGTGACTAACGAGACCGGCGGAAGCAGTACCGAGATAAAAGAATCAGATTTTTCGCAAAAAAAAGTAGGGTATTCAAAACCTAAACGCGCTAAAGATAAAAAAGCTTGCAGGCCGGCCTGTTATGCCACGGGGGTTGACGATCTGAATACTTTTTTAAAAGATAATATCATTTTAACAAAAAAACAAAAAAAGCACGGCAAGAATCTTGTCTCGTTCTTAAAATTGCAGTTAAATTTCGACGGTTCTATTAAAAAAGCCTTTGTTACCGGCGAAGACACAGATTTTAATAAACAAGTTACAGATGCCGCCAAACAAATGAATTTGTGGAACCCGGCTGTTAGAAATGGCGTAACTATTAAAAGCGAAGTAAAACTTACTTTAAAATATAATAAGGGCACAAAATCTATTATTGCTGATGAAATCGCCTACATTCCCCGTCCCGCACCTAAATGTATTACTTGCATAAGCGATGCCGAGATGTTTGGGGAATAAGAACTTTCTGTTTATTTCAACTCAGGCTAGTAGTATTGAATAAGGACCTCTGCAGGAATATGTAAAATTTCATTTAGCTTTCTTATCATTGCTAAATTCAATTTCCGTTTTCCGTTAAATATTTCAGATTTACGCGAACGATAACCAAGCACTGAAGATAATTGGGATTCGGACATGCCAAGTTGCTCTAAACGAAATTTAATAGCATCTAAGGGTTTAGGTTTAGGTATTGGATAATGTTCGTTTTCATATTCTTTTACAAGGATCGATAAAATTTCTAATTCATCAGATTCTTTAGAATTAATTTTTAAATCCTTTTGCATCAGCTCATAAATACGAGCCAAAGCGATTTCGTAAGACTTATTATTTTTTATGGGTTTTAACATAACTTATTTCTTTTACATTAATAATATCATATTGTTTATGGGTTCCGAACCAAACTATAAAAACAATCTTTAAACGGTACTCAATATCAACGATCAATCTAAAAGTGTTTCCATGAATATTAAATACAACTCTTTTGTTTGATATGATCGATGCGTTACGGTAATGTGCCTTTAATTCATTTGGCGAATTCCATTCAGCCAACTCCGTTTCCTCATACCAGGCTAATAGTGCCTGTTTTGCTTTTGAATGTTCCTCACAATACTCTTTTAAGGTTTTAACCGCAATTATTCTCATACCACTGTACAAATATACAAAATTGTTACCAATTTGGTTACATTTAATTTGTTAAAAATTGTACTTGAGTATAATATCGCCCCATTTAATTTATTCAATTCTTATTACTTACTTTAAAGCTTGATCAATGAAGTTAAATTTATCCATAGTCATAATTATTATTTTTGTTTTATTCTCCTGCAGTAATCAAACAGTTGAAAAAAAAGAACCCGAAACAAAAAAAGATTCGGTTACAAAACCTTTTTCACTTCTTACAGATCATCCTTCTATTGTTGCAGATCCAAACGCGCCGGCAGATATTCCGATGGATAAATTACCCGGCGATATAAAATACAAAGGCTCTTTTTACCAAGCATGGCAATGGCAGGATAAAACCGGAAAAAACCTATTGCTGCTTTCAACTTATACAATCAATATTCCGCCTAAAGATATTGGGGGCGATGAAAAATCGGGCGAATTATTTGCCAAACAATATATTTTTAAAGAAGGTGAAAAACCTAATGTTCTCTGGGAAATGTACGACAGCAGATTGAAATGCCCCTTTGATCTTGTTTGTAATTTTATAACCTCGCAAATTAGCGATGTGGATAATGACAGTATTTGGGAAAGCACAATAATATACAGAATGGCTTGCGTAAGCGACGTTTCTTCTTCAACCATGAAACTTATTATGCACGAAGGAAAACAAAAATATGCTTTACGTGGGTTAATGATCTTTAAGATCAGGGATATGTCGGATTCATTATTTACAGAACCGCGCGAGGCTGATCTCAGTAAAATTTCTGCCGATGAGTTAGCGCGAATACCTTATCGCAATTGGGGTTGTTTTGAAAACGCAAACGATTTTAAAAATGCTCCCCCGTCATTTCTTGAATATGCCATTCAGCTCTGGAAAGATAATTCGGTGGAATGAAACAACAGCAAATTTTTTTAATGCTCCAAACATTTTTTTACTCATAAACATAAGTGGTTGATCTGATGTTTTGAGGTTGTTGATCTATAGCAAAAGTAATTTTTGTTGGATAATTTTGAGTATCATGAATATAGTTATAGCTATATGAACCTGTGAAAGCGGCAAAAGAAAACGTCGAAATATTCAATACTTCATAATTATTTGATGCGATTGGTAAAAAACTGTTTAGATAAACATTGGAAAGATCAATTGTTGAGTTGTAATTATAAATGCTTTTGTTTGTTAAGGTTCCTGATGAAAAAATACACACAGAATCTAAATTATTTGAATAATAATGTATGTTGTAATTTGTATTTGACCCTCTAATACCAATCGTTTTAGCGCCAAAATGATAATATTTGATTGTGTCAATAGAGGAATTAAAATTATATGAATTTATTTCAAATGCAAGTTTATTCATATAATCGTAAATGTACTCAGTGGTTTGTTGATTAGATGGTTGCATTTGATTTTTAAAAACCAGTTTGTTATTTACGTATTGATATTGTGTTGTATAATTATTAACGAACCATGTACC
>JANYBY010000343.1 GCA_025360565.1 Bacteroidota bacterium | reverse complement strand
AAAAGAATAGTTCTAAACAATTAACCTCTTAATAAGTAAAATAAGTAATTTTGCGAAGGTGGAATTCAGCTCAAAAATAATAGAACAAGCGGTTGAGGCCTTCTCTCAGTTCCCCGGGGTCGGAAAAAAAACAGCCTTACGTTTTGTGCTTCACATTATTAAACAAGAGCAGCACACTTCTGAGAATTTCAGCGATCTGATCACCCGCTTAAAAACCGATCTCAAATTTTGCGAAAAATGCCATAATATTTCCGAAGCGCTCATTTGCGAGATCTGCGCCAATCCGGCAAGAGACAGCTCTACCGTTTGTGTGGTACAGGATTACAGAGATGTAATGGCCATTGAAAATACAGGGCTTTATAAAGGTCATTATCATATTTTAGGCGGATTAATTTCGCCAATGGAAGGCATCGGTCCTTCCAATTTAAATATTGATTCGCTCTTAGAAAAATTGAAATTAAAAACCGTTAACGAAATTATTTTAGCACTTAACGCCACCATGGAAGGCGAAACAACATCCTTTTTTATTTTCCGCAAAATTGCGCCCTACTCCGTTAAGCTCAGTACCATTGCCCGCGGTATTGCTGTAGGCGACGAGTTAGAATACGCCGACGAAATTACCCTTGGCAGATCTATTACTAACCGCATCCCTTTTGATTCTGTTTTAAAAACTAAATAATAATCGCTTTGGGTATCTTAATACAAAACTGCAGTGAGGCCCAATTTTTTTTAGTAAAAAACTATATTCAGGAATATGAACTTGATGATCGCGTATTATTACAGGAACAATTTTTAACCGCCACTTTAAACGAACAACTCGTTGCCTTTGGCCGCGTAAGGGAATATGAAAACTTCTCTGAACTCTGTTCAATGGGAATTATCACAAAAGAGAGAAGCAAAGGTTTTGGAAAAATGATGATCCAAGCCATGATCAATAAAGCAAAAAAACAACCTTACCTCGCCTGCATAATGCCCGATTTTTTTATTTCCTTCGGGTTTAAAATTACAAACGATTACCCTCCCGAAATGCAGGACAAATTGAATTATTGCATAGGCAGTTTACCGGTTGAAGAAAAATATGTTGTAATGACCTTGAAAAAGTAAAAGTGTTATTTCTTCAAATAAAATATTAATTTAACGTCAATTTATTTCAATGCTGGTCTCAAAAAAAATAGTTTTATTAGTTTCCTTTTTCTGCATTATCTGTTTCAACCAAGTATCTGCCGACACATTGGAGGTAAAAAAATTAATGCTCAATTTTGAAAAAGTCTTAATGAAAAACCCGGTTAAAGCAATTGAAATTGGGAAACTCGCGCAAAAAAAATTATCGGCTGATATACCTGAACAGCTTAAGGCAATGGTTTTAACACGAATTGCTTATGCTTTCGTAAAATCCGGAGACCCTAAAACCGCGATTACCTATTTAAATATGGCTTTACCTCATGCCAAAGGAGATAATTTATCGCTTGCAAGAGTTTATGAAATATTTGGAGTAGTTTATACCAAGAGCGGTGAACTTAACCTTGTTATTGAAAACCTTTTAAAAGCTACAGCTTATTTTGAAAAATCCGGAGTTTCGGATAAAATCTGGTCAATTAAACAAAATCTTGGAATTTGTTACGCGCAGATTGGCCAGTTAGATAAATCCCTTCAATACTTAAAAGAAGTTCTGAAAATTAACGAAAAACTAAGCAAAAATTCAGAATCCAATGCAAGCGCTTATTTAAATTTAGGGGTTGTTTATGAAATGACCGGCCATCTGGATAGCACTCTGATAATGTATTCAAAAGCTTATGCAATTTTATTGCCTAAAGGAAATTCTACAAGTCTGGCCATGCTTTTAAATAATATGGGAACAGTTTCTGTCAATTTAAAAAAATATGCCGACGGATTAAAGTATTTGAATAAAGGATATTTGATGATGCTTGCAACCGGCGACAAACAAGGCGCGGTTATGGCTATGAATAACATTGCCGATGTTGAAGATGGAGCGGGCAATCTTGAAAAGGCGCTTAGATATTCTCGGAGGGCTTACGATTTATCTGACTCTTTACACCTGATAAAGGATCTCATATTCTCTTGCGACAGATTGGCAAAAACCTATTATAAACTAGGTGATACGAAAAGCGCGTACTTATTTAGCCAGAAGTATTCAAAGCTAAAAGATAGTGTAACTACAATAGATGGTCAAAAACAAATTGCCGAGATGCAAACCAAATACGAAACCGATAAAAAAGAAAAAGAAATTGCGCTTTTAAATAAAGATAATCTTTTACATACAGAGCAATTAGCAAAAGAAAAAAATTTCCGCTACTCACTCATCGGCATTGCCGCAATGGTTGTAATTATTGCTATTTTACTTTTCTATAGCCTTAAAAGCAAACAAAAAACCAATAAACAACTTGATATTCAAAATAAAAAAATAAGCGAGGCTTTTTTGATTATTGAAGAAAAACAAAAAGAAATTTTAGACAGTATACATTACGCCAAACGCATTCAAACAACTTTAATTACGTCCGAAAAATATATTGAAAAAGCATTGGAACGACTTACAAAAAAATAAACTCCTTTTAATTTAAATTAAGCGCCGGAACTTCTCAAATCGGTAATTCCGTCCTCCTTTTCCCTTGTAAAAAGCCATTTCGTCAGCTAATATCGTAAAATTCCGACTTTATTACACGCTATTTTAATTGGAACGTTTTGTGCATTGAATCATAAAAATTACCAACATGAACTTAAATAATTATACCATAAAATCACAAGAAGCCATTCAACAAGCTGTTCAATTAGCTACTGTTAATGGTCAACAAGCTATTGAACCCGCGCACATTTTAAAAGCGGTTTTAGAAGTGGATGAAAATGTGACCCCCTTCATTTTAAAAAAATTAAATGTTAATCCACAATCCTTCGAAAAAATTGTGGACACAGTTATAAAATCATTTCCAAAAGTTTCGGGTGGTCAACCTTATTTATCATCCGCCTCCAATCAGGCATTGGCAAAAGCTTCAACCTTTTTAAAAGAATACAAAGATGAATTTGTATCCATTGAACATTTATTATTGGGTTTAATTAATTCGGGCGATAGCACCGCCAATTTAATGAAGGATGCAGGATTAAAAGAAAAAGAGATCAGATCAGCCATCGCCGAATTACGAAAAGGCGAACGTGTTACCAGTCAATCACAAGAAGAAACGTATAACTCTTTAAGCAAATTCGCCATTAACCTCAACAAACAGGCAAGCGCCGGAAAACTAGATCCGGTAATTGGCCGCGATGAAGAAATTAGGCGTGTACTTCAGATCCTTTCACGCCGTACAAAGAACAATCCTATTTTAGTGGGCGAACCCGGAGTTGGTAAAACCGCCATAGCCGAGGGTTTGGCGCACCGTATAATTAACGGCGACGTTCCCGAAAATTTAAAATCAAAACAGGTTTATTCTTTAGATATGGGCGCACTCATTGCGGGCGCTAAATTTAAAGGCGAATTTGAAGAACGCTTAAAGGCCGTAATTAAGGAAGTAACCGGCAGCAACGGTGAAATAATTTTGTTTATTGACGAAATTCATACCCTTGTTGGCGCAGGCGGTGGCGGCGAAAGCGCAATGGATGCCGCCAACATTTTAAAACCCGCTTTGGCCCGCGGCGAATTACGTGCCATTGGTGCAACCACACTAAATGAATTTCAAAAATATTTTGAAAAAGACAAAGCGCTCGAACGAAGATTTCAAAAGGTGATGGTAAATGAACCAAATACCGAAGATTCAATTTCCATTTTACGCGGCATAAAAGAAAAATACGAAGCGCACCACAAAGTGCGTATTAAAGATGAAGCAATTATTGCCGCCGTTGAATTGAGCCAGCGTTACATTAACGATCGCTTTTTGCCCGACAAAGCAATCGACTTAATGGATGAAGCCGCCTCAAAATTACGCATGCAAATAAATTCAATGCCGATTGAATTGGATGAAATTGAACGTAAAATAATGCAGTTGGAAATTGAGCGCGAAGCTATGAAACGCGAAAACGAAACAGCAAAAGTGAGCGCTTTAAATAAAGAGCTGGCCAATTTACAGGAAATTCGCGACGGGCTGAAAGCAAAATGGCAAGGCGAAAAAGAAGTAATTGAAGGTGTGCAAAAAATAAAATTACAAATTGAAGAATTAAAACAACACGCCAATAATTTTGAAAAAGCAGGCGACTATGGTAAAGTGGCCGAGATCCGTTATGGTAAAGTAAAAGAAGCCGAAGCAAAATTAACGGAACTCGAAACAAAATTAACCCAATCAAAAGAGAATGGTTCGCAATTGGTAAAAGAAGAGGTGGACAGTGAAGATATTGCCGCCGTGATCAGCGCCTGGACAGGCATTCCGCTTAACCGCATGATACAAAGCGAAAAAGAAAAATTATTATTTTTGGAAGCCGAATTACACAAACGAGTAGTTGGCCAGCACGAAGCCATTGAAAGTATTGCCGACGCGGTAAGGCGCAGTCGCGCGGGTTTGCAAGACAATAAACGCCCGATCGGTTCTTTTATATTTTTAGGCACAACAGGAGTTGGTAAAACCGAATTAGCAAAAGCCCTTGCCGAATTTTTATTTAACAACGAAAATTCGATGACACGGATAGACATGAGTGAGTACCAGGAACGGCATTCGGTGAGCCGCTTAATTGGCGCGCCTCCGGGCTACGTTGGTTTTGATGAGGGCGGACAGTTAACCGAAGCGGTAAGGCGCAAACCGTATAGTGTTATTTTATTGGATGAGATAGAAAAAGCGCATCCCGATGTATTTAATATTTTATTACAAGTATTGGATGATGGAAGATTAACCGACAACAAAGGCAGGGTGGTTAATTTTAAGAACACCATTATTATTATGACCAGTAATATTGGGTCGCATATCATCCAGGATAGTTTCGAAAAAATTAATGAAAAAAATAAAGATGAGATTTTAGCGAAAACTAAAATTGAAGTTTACGAATTGTTAAAAAAATCCATTCGTCCCGAATTTTTAAACCGAATAGATGAAGTAATTATGTTTGAGCCGTTGACCCGTGAAAACGTAAGTGAGATCGTAAAAATTCAGTTGCTTCAGGTAAAACAGCGGTTAATAGAACAGGATATTTCTTTAGCCTTTACATCCGAGGCGGTTGATTGGCTGGCGCAATTGGGTTACGATCCGCAATTTGGAGCTCGGCCTGTAAAACGAGTTATTCAAAAACAAGTTTTAAACGAGTTGTCAAAACAAATTTTATCAGGTACGGTTGATAAAACCCTTGAAATAATTTTAGATTACTTTGATCATAAATTGGTGTTTAGAAATTCGGTGAAAGCCTAACTCTACCTTTCATTTGTTATAAATCTCCACTGGTTAAAACCACCGGAGATTTATTTGTTAAAAAAGAGGTTTTTACCCAACCAAACCTCTTTTTTTTACGTAAGGTATAACTAAGGAGAAATTAAGCAAAACTATCCGCTTTTTTTTGTATTTTTATCTTATAAATTATTTAAATGAAAAAAATTTACACCTTAGTTTTAAGCATTTTTGCAATAATTGCATTTTCTCAGGTTCCACAGTATATAAACTATCAGGGTATTGCCCGCGATGTAAACGGCAATGCAGTTTTGGGCCAAGCCATAACTCTCGATTTTGGAATTTACAATCAATTATCCGGGGGCGCATTACTTTATTCGGAAACAGTAAATAAAACTACCGACGCCATAACCGGTATTTTTACACATGGCATTGGCGGCGGCTCACCAACATTTAGTGTTTTTTCAAGTCTTGATTGGAGTAGCGGTCAAAAGTTTTTAGAAGTAAAGTATAACGGTGTTGCACTTGGCCGGCAACAAATGCTGAGTGTACCTTATGCACTTTATGCCGAAAAGTCGGGCAGTGCCGGGTCTCCCAGTTTATCGGTAAATGCACCGCATACTTCATCCGGCTCCGGTAGCAATAATCTTTCGCTTTCTATTGCCAATCCAACTTTAAATATTGGTGGTATAGCAACTTCCACTTCAACCACAGGATATAATTTAGATATTAATGTGCCGGCTCCTATTTTAAACTACACCGCAGGAACAAATGTACTTTCCTTAACACAGGGCATCGCTGTAACAACCGTTAACCTAAGCGGCGTGGGTGCAAACACCATTAACATGATGGGAACAGGGAATGCTTCGGTTAATCCTAATATTGGAAATTCTTTTACTGTTAGTGTTCCGCCACAAGTTTTAAGTAACAATGCAAATACCATTAATTTAAGCAATGGTGGAGGCAGTGTTGTTATGCCTATGACGGCTATTACAGCTTCTACCGGTATTGCTGTTTCGGGCAGTTCATTAAGCGGTTATGTTATTAGTTGTACATTGGCACCGGCCCCTTATATTGCCGGCCAAAATATTAATATTGCCGGAAATGTGATCAGCTCTCCAACCTACAGTTTAAATTTTACTACACCATTAAACGGTAATATTACCAACGGCCCAAGCACCACACCCTTTACCATTCCATCCCCCACTTTAACAGCCGGCTCAAATATAATTATTACAGGAGCCTGGCCAACACAAACTGTAGCCGTATCAAACACATTAATCAGTGGAGCGTGGACAACTACCGGAAATATTGGAACCAATACTGTGAGTAATTTTATTGGCACAACCGATCCCGTAGATCTGGTTTTTAAAACCGGAAATGTGAGCCGTGCCTTTTTAAGTTCAGGTGGTAACTTTGGAATTGGCTCAACTTCGCCGCTTGAAAATCTTCAAGTTGAATCATTAGGTAACTCAAAAATTTCAATTATTTCACCGGGAGGAAATATTGGCGCTTTATGGTTCGGAAAAACAGTAACCCATAACGCAGGTATAATTCAATACAACAACTCAACCGACGAAATGAATTTTGGAACTGCATCTGCGCTGAGCAGATTAAAACTGTTTGGCAATGGTACTGCAGCTTTCGGCAGTACACTTGCCGCCAATCCTGCCGGGGCTTTTGTAAATTTTTGTAAACAAGGGGCAAACGACACTAAAGTTTTAATAAGCGGTGGCGATAATAATAATAACTGGGGCGGCATGCTTTCACTTGGAGAAAATGAAAATTCCCTTCAGGGTATGACCATGAAATTACACACTGGAGCAAATAAACTGGTGTTTACAAATGATGTTAATGGATCTAATCCTGTAGTATCCATTGGCGGTTATTCAGGTGCAAGTAATGGAATGATGATTGGAACAGGATATTGGGCTGTAAATTCGCCGCCTGATGGGCTTGCAGTGCAGGGTAATGTGGGAATTGGAACAAGCGCTCCTACAAATTTATTGCACGTAAACGGAGCTGTTAGAATAAGTGATGGGTCGCAGGGATTAAACAAAGTATTGACTTCAGACGCTGCCGGTGTGGCTACCTGGAAACAAATGGCTGTGGGATTTAAAGTGGAAGCTATCGCCCTGCAAAATATACCTTTCGCTTCATACGCAATTGTTGGGTTTGATAATTCAATTTTTGACGACGCAACGGCATTTAATCTTGGCACCGAAACTTATGTTGTTCCTTCAACCGGACTTTATTCATTTTCGGGAACGGTATATTGGTCAAGTTATGTAGCCTCCAGACCAACACTTCAAATACTGGTAAATGGTTCGTTGGTACAAAACTCGTTTGACTATTGCGCACCGGGTTCTCAATTGATACAGCAAATAACCACTAGTGTTAAAGTAAATGCAGGCGACCTGATTACCTTAAGAGTTTATAACGATGGGGCAACCCCTACCAATATAAGCGGTGTAAGCGGATTGCAAGGCACAACATTTTCGGGATTTAAAATTTATTAAAAGGATCTATGAAGGTTAAAAAAGAATGTCTTTTTCTTTTAATGTTTATTGGAAGCAATTATTTTTGCCAAACAATAAGTCCGGCAGTAATAAATTCGGCCGGTAAAAGTTATTCGGTTAATGTGAGTGGCGTTTATGTAAGCGATAATGTTGGAGAACCGTTTACTCAAACTCTTAACGGCCCTAACCAAATTATTACCCAGGGTTTTTTACAACCCTTAACCACCGCGGTTGCCAGTGTTTCAGTAATAAAAAATGATGTTTCCTGCCAGGATAAAAAGGATGGTAATATTTCTGTTTCAGTAAGTAATCTTTTTCCGAATTCACAAGTAAATTATATTTGGACACCAACTATATCTTGTAACTGTAATAAAAACGACAGCTTGGCACCCGGCACTTATTCATTAATGATATTAATTACACACTCTACAACCGGCGGTTTTAAAACCGATACCTTAAAACCCGCGCCAACATTGATCAATGATGCAAACGGGCCTTGCCGCGTAAAAATATACACTGTAATAACCCCTAACGGCGATGGTAATAATGATATATTGCAAATTGATAATATAAGTGATTTTCCTAATAACCATGTAGCTGTTTTTAACAGGTGGGGAAACCAAATCTTTGAAACAAAACATTATGATAATATAAGCAATTTTTGGCCCCAAAAAGAGGAAATAAGCAACCTTGCATCAAGCACTTATTTTTATGTGGTTAAACTTGGCGATGGCACAAATCCTTTAAAGGGATGGATTGAAATAATTAAGAATTAATTTGTAATATTGTATACTATTTTTAAAATCAGGCATATATTTAAAATTTTAGCGCTTTTCGGAGTTTGTTCCGTTAATGCTCAAAGTCTGTTGCCGTTTGTGGGCGACTATACTATTAATGCTAAAAACAGTAGTATTTGCCTCGACAACATTGTTCCGGTTCCTGGCGGGTCAATGAATACTTCAAAAAATTTAATTGTAAATGATTTTGATGGCGATGGTTACGATGACATTCTTGTTGCCGAATTCGGCATTAATAATATTGTGGCATTCAGAAACAACAGTGGAAATGGCTTTATTCAAGTTGTAGCCGCCGTTACGCCCACTCTTGGGGTTTTGGGTCAGTACAACTCAATCACTCTTGGCGATTTTGATGGCCTTGGCGGTCAGGATCTTGCTATATCTCGAGGTGGTACAGTTGAAATTTATGCAAATACAGGAGGATTTAATTTTGCAACCACTCCTAATTATAGCTTTGCACCCGTAGGTATATTTTCTCCGAGTGTTAGTCTTATCAAATCAACAAAATTGAACGGGGCCGGTGACCAATTATCTGATATTATACTTGCTTCTTCAAGAACCGGAACTGTAGCAGGCGGTTTAAATTTTTTTGTGTTTCACAATGTAACCACTGCCGGCCCAACTTATTCGTTTGTTCAGAATTATTCTATTCAACCTTTTCCGGGAACAGCACCACTAACCGCATCTAACGACAGTCTTGATTTTGATACCGGTGATATTGATAACGATGGGTATCACGATGTGATGTTAGTTTATGGGCCTAAAGAGGGAGTTGCTCTGTTTTTAAAAAGCGGAAGTAATGCAGGCGCTTTAACATACTCGCCCTGCCTAGGCTCTAAACCATTTGTAATTCAATCTTATAATGTAAATTTTGGAGCCTGCAGATTGGCGGATATTGACAAAAATGGCCAAGCCGATATTGTAGTTATTACAAGAGCTGTTAGTTCAGTTACAACAGTTACGCTGCAAGGTGTAACCTTGTTAATGAATAATACAGTAACAATCGGATCGCCCACTTTTCAACCACAACTTTTTAATCAATCAATTAACACATCTACCCTTCCACCTTTTCTTCCATTTACTCCAAACGCAATTGATTTAGTGGATATGAATCACGATGGCTTTAAAGATCTGATACTTATCAACGATTCTAAATTATGGATTTATTTTTGGGATTCAATTCCGAAAAATTTTAATATTACAACAAATTATTCAATAACAATTGATCTCCCGCCGGGTACTAAGGCCGATCAATTACTTAAAGGCAACTTTGATAACAATGGGCTTCCCGATCTTTATTTCAGTTCCTGGAAATCAAATTTGTCTAAGCCTGGCGTAATACCTAATTTTTCTTATTCTTTTAATGATAATGTTGTTCCCGCCTCAATTTGTGCGGGTAAAAATGCAGTTGGAGGTGTTAATATTACCCAACCCTTAACTACTTTTATCAATACAAACCATACTGTTACTTGGTTTAGGACGGCACCCACACCAACTGCAAATCTTGGTGTTGGTTCTTTCTTTACCTTTACTGCCGGCGGGCACTATTACCCTGTTTTAACTTTCCCATTTCCTTTTAGTGCCGCTAATTGCAAAATAAATATGACACGACTCAGCGATACTTTAATAGTAATCGGCTTAGCTACTCCTACTCTTAATATATTACCCACCGGCTCCACAATCTGTTCCGGTGTACCTGTTACCTTAACCGCAACATCAACAGGTTCGCTTCCGGGTATATTTTATGTTTGGGCCACTCCTCAAGGTACTGTTTTAAGCCAAACCATTACGGTTAATCCTTTATCGCCTACATCATACAGTTTAGTGGGAGTTAACCCAAATTTATGCAAGGATTCAACAATTAAAGTTTTAACGGTTTTACCGGGAGGCGCTACAGTAAGTATTCCGCCAACGGCACCGGTTTGTCCTGGAGGGTCTATCACATTACTGGCTTCCCCGGGCTCATCCCTCAACGGTACAAAATATTATTGGTCAACTCCCCAAGGTACTTTAAGTGGCTTTAGTATAAATATGATCCCTGCAATTGCCGGAACGTATAGTGTTAAAGCTATTGATATGAGTAATTGTACCGATTCATGCTTATCTGTTGTAAGTATATTTCCGATGGACACTTTTTCTATTCACGCATCTGATAATGTAATTTGTATTGGAGATTCCGTTAATCTTTCAGTAAGTGCAACTTCTTTCACATGGTCTACGGGCAGTATCCTTCCTAATATTTTCGTGAACCCAAAAATAACCACAACTTATTCTGTAAAAATTATAGATACTAACTCTTGTGTCTCATCCAAATCGGAAAACATTATAGTTGATCCTATTTGTGACATCAAAATATATACAACAGTTACACCAAACGGAGATTTTATAAATGATTTTTTTACCATTGATAATATTAACAGGTACCCAAATAATCAGGTACAGATATTTAATCGCTGGGGCGCAAGTCTTTATAATCAGAATGGTTATGATAATGTGAATAAGTTTTGGCCTGCTCACAACTCAAACTACCCACCCTCTACCTATTATTATGTTGTCGATCTTGGGAACGGATCACCAAAAATTAAAGGATGGCTTGAGGTTATCTCGAATTAAAAATGAAAAAGAATTTTGTTATTTTAATTATATTGCTCTTGGCTTTTTTTTCAAAAGCGCAACAAGACCCGCAATATAACATGTATCAATTCAATCAAATGGTAATTAATCCTGCTTATGCCGGTGCACGCGATGCAATTGCAGTAGTGGCAACCCACCGCAACCAGTGGGCAGGTTTTAAAGGTGCTCCTAAAACTTCTTGCATTAGTGTGCACTCTCCTTTTTTTAATAACAAATTGGGGGCGGGGTTAACCATTGTAAGCGACGCCATGGGTGCTCGCAACCTATTTGGAATTTATGCCAACGCCGCTTATATTTTAAAATTGTCGAATAAATTTAAACTATCATTTGGCCTTAGCGCAGGTTACAATAAATTGCAGTTTGATTATAGCGAATTAACATATAAAACCACAGAACCAACCTTAAATTTTAATCAAATGCAATCTTACAATAAACTGGATATTAATTCGGGCTTATTCTTAAGAAGCAATACTTTTTTCATGGGCTTAAGTACTACGCATCTTTTTGCATCCGATGTTTATCATTTTGCCGATATTACGGGTAACAATTCCTTATCTTATCGTTTAAAAACACACTTGTTTTTTACTGTCGGTAATTCGTTTAAATTAAGCGACAATGTAATTTTTGCACCCACCATTATGTTTAAAGCCGGTCCGGGTAAAGCAAGCGGCGATATTAATTTAAATTTCTTTTTATTTAAAAAAGTTTGGCTCGGTGT
>JANYBY010000341.1 GCA_025360565.1 Bacteroidota bacterium | reverse complement strand
AGTTAACAATTCATCAATAGAAGGATAAAATTTTTCTTTTAAATTTTCGAGCGCCAGTTTTTCTTTTGGCATTACATCGCAAACAGCAACCAGCTCACAGCCCGGGTTACGGCGAACCATTTCGGCATGCCTTTTACCGATGTGGCCTTGGCCAATCACAGCGAATTTTATTTTTTTACTTTCTGACATTCTTGTTCGATTGTTCCTTGTTTCAATGTTCCGTTGTTCCTTGTTTCAATGTTCCGTTGTTCCGTGTTCTGTTGTTCCTTGTTTCAATGTTCCATGTTCCGTTGTTCCATGTTCTGTTGTTCCTTGTTTCAATGTTCCATGTTTCAATGTTCCTTGTTTCAATGTTCCATGTTCCGTTGTTCCGTGTTTCAATGTTCCGCGTTGTTATTCTTATTTTTTTAGCCTGTTGTTATATTTAGGACCTTTAAATTCTGATTGTCCCAAATAGGATGCAAAAGAACCAATTTTATTATTTATTTCGTTAAGCTTTAACAAAAAAGATTGTAAGACTTCTTCGGCTATATAATTTCTATCAAAAGCTCTATAACATTGTGACATCAATTCTGTACAGGAGCCTTTTGAAATGTATAAAAATTGTCCGAACTCCCTGTTTCCGCTTCTTCCAAAACCTTCAGCGATATTATCCATTATTGATCCGCTAGAACCTAACATCTGATCCCGTAATTTAAAATCTTTGGAGATCTTTGTTGCTTCAACAACCCTGAAAAGTTCGTAATCAAACTTTCTCGCCATTTGCCAAACTTCAATATCTTCAAATCTTTTAATCGTAGCCATATATTATTTTTAAAATTAACAAACCCAACACGGAACAATTGAACATGGAACAATTTCAATTTACTCTGATAACAACACTATGTTCCAACTTATATTTTTGTCCGCTTTCTTCACAAACTGCATTTCCCGTTTTATCAAACTCAAGTCTGTGTCCGTATTCACTCATCCAGCCTATTTGTTTAGCGGGATTACCAACAAGCAACGCGTAATCGGGCACATGTTTTGTTACAACTGCGCCTGCGCCAATAAAAGCAAATTTTCCAATATCATGCCCGCACACAATAGTAGCGTTTGCCCCAATGGTTGCGCCTTTGCCAACGTGCGTTTTGGCGTACTCGTTCTTACGGTTAACTGCGCTGCGCGGATTTGTAACATTTGTAAACACCATGCTTGGCCCTAAAAAAACATCATCGTCGCAAGTAACACCGGTATAAATGGAAACATTATTTTGAATTTTTACGTTGCTTCCTAAAATAACTTCGGGAGAGATAACCACATTTTGGCCAACGTTACAATTTTTACCCAATTTACAATTTGGCATTACATGTGAGAAGTGCCAGATCTTGGTTCCTTCTCCAATTTCACAGCCTTCATCAATTAAAGCAGTAGCGTGGGCAAAATAAAGTTTAGTGTCGCTCATAAAAACTATGCAAAATTAAGAAAAGTAGCGGGATGGCAAAATATCATTTTCTCTTGTAGAAGTTGTTTAAAGTCCATCTAAATCGTTCGTTTTTTGCCTTTTCAAATTCTATTTTGTGAATTTTTTCGTGATAGTTGGCTTACTATCCCTCCAAAAATTCACTTCCCAAAATTTGAAAATTCATTAAAACAAACTTCATTATCTGAACTTAAAACAACTTCATAAAAACAAGGGTAAATGGAGCAATATTTACATATATTTGCCGTTCAATCCAAGCGCATGAGCCTTAATTACAAAAAATACATTCCACACGCTGTAGCCATTGTTATTTTTGCGGTAATAACACTTATTTACTTTAAACCTTTATTGGGCGGAAAAGAATTAAGGCAAGATGATATTGCACGCCACAAAGGCATGAGCAAAGAGATTGTTGATTACCGCGAAAAAAATAAATCAGAACCACTTTGGACCAATTCAATGTTCGGCGGAATGCCGGCCTACCAGATCTCTACTTTATATTCGGGCAATTGGTTAAGTAAAATAGACGCTACTTTTAAATTGTATTTACCGCATCCCGGCGGTTATTTATTTTTGTATTGCCTTGGGTTTTTTATTTTACTTCTTTGTTTAGGCGTTGATCCCTGGCTCGCATTAATTGGCGGTTTGGCATACGGATTAAGCTCTTATTTTTTAATAATTATTG
>JANYBY010000331.1 GCA_025360565.1 Bacteroidota bacterium | reverse complement strand
ATAAACATCATTATGGGTCTTCCAAAAAATGGAATATTCATTTCCATTCCCCATGTAACGCCGGTATTGCCGCTGCTGTCTTTTACAACATAATACGCTTTTGATTCGCCATGGCCTTCAAACCCTAATGCCATTATGATTGAATCGGCAGTCATTGCGGTGATCGCCATGGTTCCTTGTCCAACCTCTTTTACTTTTGAGGCCCAATTCATACTATGACCAACCTCATTCGGATCGCCGGTAAAATTAATTGTCATTGCAGGATCTTTCTCTGTCCACGGGCTCCACTTTTCGTGAAAAAATTTTAGATCTCCCATTTGGTTTTTCACCATTCCGGCAGGCTTACCGATACTTATCTTTCTTTCAACCGTAATTTTTGATTTGCCAACCATGGCAAGTATTAAATAAAGTACGGCTATTCCAATAACAACGTAAACTAATTTTTTCATGTTTTTATTTTTTAATATTATCCTAAAAATACGAAATAATTATTTTTACGAAACATTCTTATCGTTATTAAATGGATTATTTTTATAGATATAATTTATTTTTATTTCCTGCGCAGCATTCGTTCCTTCATCCTCATTTAAACCCGTTCCTTCATCATCATTTTCGTTCTCTTCTTCATTTTCCCACTCGTATGTTTTTCGTTGCGGGCCTTCTTTACGATAATTGAACGCCACCAATACTCCAGCCAAAGCACCGAATAAATGCCCTTCCCAGCTTATCTCGTTTTTTAAAGGAAATATTCCCCACATAATACTGCCGTACATAAATACCACCATTGCCGAAACCACCATTAAACGAAGGTGCTTGCGAAATACACCGCTAAAAAATAAAAAAGTGGCTAAACCGTATATCAATGTGCTTGCGCCAATATGATAAATGGGATAATCTGAATTATTTCTTCCACCTATCCATAACCACAAACCGCTAATAAGCCAGATCCATAAAAAAGCAACTTTAGCGATTTTTTTATAAAAGAAAAACATCATCATTCCTAAAATTAATATTGGAAAAGAATTAGAGGCAATATGATCCAATCCGCCGTGAATAAAAACCGAAGTAACAATTCCTATTGACCCGCTTAAATCGCGCGGCAAAACACCCAGTTTAGCGAAATTAAAATTAGATCGTTGCTGTATAAAAAAAATTATCCATAATATCCCTATAAAAATTATGGGATAGAACGCGATGCTGAATGTTTTCTTTAAAAGATAATTTTTCACCTTATAAATTTGAGAAAATTATTCAAAGAATGAGGTTAAAAAAATAAAATGCCCTTCAGTTTAGTGAAGGGCATTTACAAATAATTTAAAAATATCTTAGCGTATCAAAGTAACTATTCCTTTTAATTCTTTTGATTTTCCTTCCTTGTTTTTAACTACTATTTGCCAAACGTAAGTGTCTTCTTTGCTCAAAGTGCCCCTGAACATACCATCCCAGCCTTTAGAGAAATCGTTGGTGTGAAATAATTTTTCGCCCCAGCGGTCAAAAACCATCAGATCGTAACTTACAATGCCGTGTCCTTTCGGTTGAAAAAGGTCATTTAATCCATCACCATCGGGTGTAAACGCATTAGGCACAAAAATATTGAAGTCCTCACCAATAACTATTGGTTTAACAACTGTATCCTTACAACCCCATTTATTTTCAGCGATCAAAGCAACGGCAAACGCGCCCGGCTCTTCAAATAAATGTGTTGGGTTTTGATGAAGCGAAATTTTATTATTCGCGCCAAAGAACCAAGTCCATCCATTTATGTATTCGCCGCGTGAATTATCGGTAAATATTACATCTTGATTTTCAATAGGGTCTCCGGGGCCAAAATGGAAATCAGCGATTGGCACAGGATACGCGTTAACCATTAATGTACTGGTATTGCTGCAACCAAAATTATCGGTGAACTTCGAAATCAAAGCATAAGAACCGGGCTTGGTAAAACAACTGTTATAAATTGGCGCGTATGCCGATCCACCACTATTCATTGTCCAATATGTCGCTTGTATTGATGCAGGACTCACAACTGAAAATCCTGAACAGAATGGGACACAGAATTTATCCGCACTTGGCTTCACAGTTCCCGAAGGTAAGGCACGGATCTCTAAGCGTGTTGTGGTAAAGCCCTGACAGCCTTTGTTATCAATCACTCCAAGGGTATAAGTTCCGGCATCATCCATTGAGTTTGCACTCAATAAAGTTGTGTTCTGATTATTATTTAAAAACTGATTTGGTCCTGTCCACTGATAAACAAAACCGCCTTCGCTTGTAAAATCAACTTTATCGTTTAAACAAACCGGCCCGCTGTTTGAAGCAGTTGGAACAGGCGGAGGAAAATTAGTTACACTCGCAACTGAAACATCTGAACATTGGTTTGTGCCGGTTACAACAACCGTATATAAACCAACGGTACTGTATGTTAGATTAGGAAATAAATTCACAGTTGTAGTTGAAACAAATCCGTTGGGACCCATCCAATTATATATAGCGCCGGGATCGCTTTGCACTGCTAATGTTGCGGTATTACCCAAACAAACCGTACTGCCTTGAACCGAAATTACAGGTAACGGAAGCACCACGGCCGAAGCAGTTGTAGAGTTTACGCAACCATTAACATCTTTGGTTACTAAATTATAAATACCTGTATTTGCAACTGAAGCATGCAATATGACAGGACTCGGAAACGTACTGTTAAATCCTCCGGGACCGGTCCAGGTATAAGTAACTCCGCCAGTTCCTGTAAAGGTGATCGGTGAATTAAAACAAACCGGATTATTTAATTGAATAACAGGTATCGGTAAAGGATTAATTGTAACAACAAGTGTTGCCAAATTGGTACAGGTATTAACTGTTACCAGTAAACTGTATGTTCCATTTGCAGGCAAGGTTACATTATTAATAACGTTATTTGAATTTATAGTTGTAAATCCGTTTGGCCCGGTCCATAAATAAGTTCCGCCGCCGCTTCCGTTAAGTGTTAAGGTTTTACCAAAACAAACCGGATTATTACTTACAATTACAGCAGTTGGAGAAGGGCTAACTGAAACATTTGAAACAGCAGTACTCGTACAGCCTGCGGCACTTGTTCCTAAAACTGTATATTGTCCGCTCATTGGAACGGTTGCAAAAGGAATACTTGGATTTTGAAATCCGGAAGTATAACCTAAAGGCCCCGTCCATGCATAATTAAGTGCTCCTGCTGATGTTAAAAATATTGTTGAATTAACGCAATTTGTAGGATTATTAACTACAAGAATTGGCAATGCATTAATAACCACATTTGTTGTAGCGGTTTTAGAACATGTATTCGCATCGGTAACATTTACAGTATATACTCCTGAATTGGTCATTGAAGAAACCGGAATAATTGGATTTTGAATCAGCGATGAATAGCCTCCGGGCCCTGCCCATGCGTATTGCGTACCACCACCACTGCTTAGGTTTAATGGTTGATTTAAACAAACAGGGCTATTGCTCCCTATAATTGGATTTGGTAATGGATTAACTGTTATTGATGCCGTTGTGAGTACGGTACAATTACCACCACCTGCGAGTAATGTATAAATTCCGCTTGCCGCTAAACTCACATTATTAATTACCGGACTTGTTAATGTACTTGTAAATGCGTTTGGCCCTGTCCAAACATAATTTGAACCTCCACTTGCGGTTAAGGTTAAAACTGTACCCACACAAACCGGGCTATTACTTGTAATGGAAGGAGATGGCAAGGCGTAAACCGTTACATTGGTAACAGCTGTGGCAGTGCAGCCAACAGCCGAAGTAACCAACACAGTATAAGCACCGGACATGGCCAATGTGGCGTTAACGATTGTAGGGTTTTGAACCGCGGAAACATAACCTAACGGTCCGCTCCATGCATATGATGTACCGCCTGATGCGCTCAAAATTATTGGCGTATTTAAACATACCGGTCCGTTATTGCTCACGGTTGGCGTTGGCATCGGATTTATGACCACTATATCGGTTGAAAAAGAGGTGCAGGCCCCAACAGTAACGCCATGCGTTACCGTATAAGTTCCGGGTAACGTAAAGGAAACAAAACCATAATTAGGTGTGTTGCCCACGGGCGGCGCACCGGCAGCAGGACTGAATGTATACCCGTGAACACCACCCGGACTAGCCGCTGTAAAACTAAAACTATTTCCGGTTAAACATTGTGTATGACTATTTATGGAAAATGCGGCATTAGGCGCAGCCGGGACGACTATGACGACCTGCGCGGTTGCAGTACAGCCGGCAGTGTTAGTCATAACCTGCGTAACCGTATAGGTTCCGGGTGTTGGAAAAGAAAGAGAAGAAGTGGCAGCACTTGTAGTATAGCTTGCTGGTGGCGCAGGCCCCGCAAAAGAATAGGTTTGAACGGCAGGTGCCGGTGAGCCCGTATTTGAAAATGTAAATACATTACATAAATTGGTTACACTAAATCCGGCAACCGGAGGAGAAGAAAATAATAAAGTAACAGTTTGAATAATTGGGGCACAAGCGCCAATAGGATTCATTGTTAAGGTATAATTTCCGCTAACATTTGTAATAATTGTTTGGCTCGGACTATTGACTATACCTGAACCCGGAGGGCCCATCCAATTATAAGGGCCAAGATTTGGAGGCGCTACAATTGTAGCATTACCAAGGCTGCAGGCAGATACAGTAGTAGCGTTAATTCCCGCAGGAAAAACCACACCGTTTACAACCAGATCCATTGGCGCACACTCCGAATCAAAATAGCAATACCCAAAATGTGCCCAGCCGCTGCAATCGCCCACGGCCACTTCAATAGTTACACAAGTTCCAATATATGGCTGCAAACTAATTGCCTGCACGGTCCAGTTTCTATAAAGATAACCAAAGCCATTGGTTAAAAATCCAGGAGTACCAAGTGTACAGGAAGGGCCAGAAGCAATAACAGAAACCTGCGGACAAGCCAATACAACGTTAGCACAGTTTTTTACTTTAATATTTAAAAATGGCTGATCGCAACATAAGTGACCAGTACCATTGAAACAAGCGGCATAAGCAAATCTGAAAACACAATTTGACGCAGTTACAGGAAATGTTTGCGACATTTTTGTAATTTGTCCGCTGGCAGTAAGACTGTTGTTTAGCTGAGCAACATTGTTTCCGCCCAAAGGAGAAGCTGCGATACCACCCGGAAAATTACCATCCGCTATTGGTGTAGACCTTATCCAAAACTCTGAAGGCACTAAGCTAAATATGCCCACAGGCATAACTGCAACACTGCAAGTATTGTAATATTGTCCACCAAAAGAAGTTCCATTTTGACCTTCATTGATTGTCCACCCGGTTATTGAAGTATATTGTCCCGGAGGAGTTGCTTCAAAACCCTCGTTAACACAAGGTGCAACCATGATCTGATTACCTCCGCCCCCGTTATAAGCCATTATGTTTCCGCCACCGTTTCTTCCGCCACCCCCGTTATTTTGATTTTGCGGAGGGCTTAAATTGTATTTTCTATCAATAAATGCCCGTTTTTGATTGTACATAAAAACAGAGTACTCATCGCCCACAAACCCATCATACAAAGCCATGGCGCGGTAATTCACCTCATCAAAATCTGTAAGTGAATCCTTTGCGAAAATTTGTAAGCTTTTTAACTTACTTGTTATCGCTTGCGCGTTTAATTGGGAAATTCCTTTTTGAGCAAAAGCCAAAAAAATAAAAAATAGTATTAGCCTCGGATAAATTTTATTCATTGGAAAAAGGTTTTTGTTCGCTCAAAGCTAAATAATTTTAGGAATAAAGCAAATCCATTCATCATTAAAAACTGGCGATTTATCAAATAACCCTAAAAAAGGCGTTAATCTTTTCAACAATTCCTCAGAATTGTTAATAAACTTATATCTAAATGGTTGTAATTAAATTTCGGCATTTTTCATTAGGCCGCGAACATGTGGCTCAAAATTTATACTCCTTGTAATGACGGGTAAATTCTCCCTCTTCAAATTTTGGATTAACCTGCAAAAAATGGTAATTGTATTCCTCAAATAAACCTTTATCATCGCTTACTTTTACGCTGATTGGTAAAAAATATAGTTGGTCAATATACATTACCACTGTTTTACAATACCATGTTGGAATTTTAATAACGTTTCCCTTTTTTAAAATATCAAAGTAATCTTTAAACTTCGGGTTTTTTTCCACTATCATGTATTCGCTTATAAAATGTTTACGGGCAATACTTGTTATGCTTTCATTTTCGCCTATAACATAATCAATATATGCGAAATCTTTATTTTCAATGATCACTTTATAACAAGGCCGGTTATTTATTCTTTCTTCGCCCGCGAGGGTATAGTATTCGTCAAACTTTTCGCCCAATTTTAGCATGTTGTATTCGATCACATTTCCAAAATAATCAAAACCCATTTCGTTCAATGTGTGGTGCTGATCTTGCCGCATTAAATTACCCATTGGATCAAGATTTAAATTTATGTAAGGAAAAGCATTTGGTTTAACCAAAGCCCTGCCCTTATTTTTACCTTGCAGCCATAGCACTTCAATACCTTTTATATACAAATAAATAAGCCGGGGTTGCCTCGAAAATTTAACAGAGCTTTCGTAAAAATTATAGCCCTTTTTTCCTCTTTCTGTTATCTTTAAATGGTATTTTAAACCTTTAACATCACGTATGGACTTAATTGATTTTAAAATTAACTCCTTACAAGTTGGTCCGGTTTTTACTTGGGCAAAATGACTGCCTGTTATTATTAACAAGGCAAGAATTAAATATGAATACTTCTTAAAAAACACGACCGGTAAAAATACTACAATCTAATAAACATATACAAAAAATTACAGATTATTTAAAAGTATCTTAAAAAAAACAAGAATTCTGTAAGTTTGATTGTTTATATTTGGTTTAGAAAGCTATATTTGTTGCCCGCCAAAAATGAATGTACACCAAACTATAATTAAAGGTATTAAAGAGCAGTTGTTCTTTAATAATTATATGGTACTGCCCAATTTTGGAGGATTTATTCTTAAGCAAACCCCCTCGCATTTTTCTCCCTCGGGAGGTATGTTAATGCCACCGGCAAAAACTATCAGCTTTAATTCGCAATTAAAACAAAACGACGGCATTTTAGCTCTGTGGCTCCAAACAAATTTAGTTTGCAATAATACTCAAGCTTTAAATCATTTGAACGATTTTGCAGAATACTGCAAATCTATACTCACCAATAAAGGCCGGTTAACT
>JANYBY010000322.1 GCA_025360565.1 Bacteroidota bacterium | reverse complement strand
CTGGAACCAAAAATATATATGGCAACGGAAAAACGGCAGATAAAATAATTTCCGTTTTAAAAAAAATTAAAATTAACTAATGAAAGAAGTTGTGCCTATATGTTATTCAGATCAACACATAGAAGTGGTTGATGTGTTCTTTTCAGCGGGCTCAATAATAGTAAAAAATATAGTTGATAATTCGCGTGCACACAGCAATTCCGCTAAAAAAATAAAATGATCGCAACAAGAATAATTCCTCGTTTAGATATTAAAGGTCCAAATCTGGTAAAGGGTATTCATTTGGAGGGACTTAGAGTATTGGGTAAACCCGAAGATTTTGCTCGCTATTATTACGAGAATGGAGCCGATGAATTAATGTTTATGGACGTTGTTGCCAGTTTATACGAAAGAAATAGTTTGCAAGACATTATAAGCCGAACTGCAAAAGAACTTTTTATTCCACTCACAGTTGGTGGAGGCATTAGAAATTTGGATAATATAAAAAGTGTATTAAGAGCAGGGGCCGACAAAGTTTCTATCAATACGGCTGCTATAAAAAATCCGGATTTTATTAAGAAAGCCGCTTCAAAATTCGGCTCTTCCACAATAGTGTTGGCTATAGAGGCAATTAAGCAACCTGACGGGAAATATTTTGCATACATTGATAATGGACGAGAATATACAGGATTAGAAGTTGTAGAATGGGCCAAACGGGGAGAAGAATTAGGGGCAGGCGAAATAGTAATTACTTCTGTTGACAGAGAAGGAACCGGTATAGGTTTTGACACCGAGTTAATTAAAAGTGTTGCAGATGCCGTTTCAGTTCCGGTTATTGCTCACGGAGGTGCCGGTAAACTATCAGACTTTGAGGAAGTATTAAAAAATGATGTTTCGGCTGTCGCAATTTCGTCGATATTACACTACAAAGCTATCACCCAATTTCAATCACAAAAAGATAAATTGGAAGAAGGCAATTTAGAGTTTTTAAAAAGCGGTAAAAAATATTCAAAAATTGAAGCCCTTACCATTCAGGAAATCAAAACTGCAATTGCTTCGAAGGGGATCCTGACAAGGAATTAAATATGACTGTGAATTTAAAACAAGTGGTAATCGTTGATTATGAATTAGGCAATCTATTTAGCGTTAAGCATGCTTGTAACAAAGTTGGTTTAGAAACAATTCTTTCGTTTGATAAAAGAGAGATTGAAAATGCGAGCGCTATTATTTTACCGGGCGTTGGTGCTTTTGGCGATGCCATGGACAATTTAAATAAATTAGATCTGGCTGAACCAATAAAAGATTTTATTGCTACCGGAAAACCATTTTTAGGAGTTTGTTTAGGCATGCAATTATTATTTGAAGAAAGTGAAGAGTTTGGTGCTAAAAAGGGTTTGGGAATTGTACCGGGAGTTATTAAAAAGTTTCCAAAAGAATTTAGAAATAAAAAGATGAGGGTTCCCCAGATCGCATGGAATCAAATTGAAAAGCCTGAAAATGTTGATTGGGGAACTACTGCTTTAAAAGGTATTAAGGATAAAGAGTTTATGTATTTTATACATTCATTTTATGCGCAGCCAATTGATCGCTCCGATATTTTAACCATAACGAATTACAACGACTTTGAATATTGTTCGGCCATTCACAACAAAAACGTTTCGGCAATGCAGTTTCATCCGGAAAAAAGCGGAGAAATTGGATTAAAAATATACGATAATTTTAAAAATTTAATAGTATAAAAAATGGATCCTAAAAACACTCAAGACAGATACAAATTACCTACTGAAGTAGTTTACTGTACAAAATGTACCATATCAAATCAAAGGCCCAGAATAACATTTAACGCTGAAGGAGTTTGTTCGGCCTGTCAATATGCAGAATTTAAAAAAAATGAAATTGATTGGAAGAAAAGAGAAGACGAGTTAATTCAACTATTGAACAGATTTAAAAGAAACGATGGCTCCTACGATGTAATTGTTCCCTGTAGCGGTGGAAAAGACGCAGCTTATATCGCCCACGAATTAAAGCATAAGTACGGAATGAATCCATTAACAGTTACCTGGGCTCCTCACTTATATACCGATATTGGTTTTCAAAATTTACAAAATATGATACGTGTTGGAGATCTTGCAAATATTTTGGGGACGCCGCCCGGTAAAACTCACAAAATGCTAACCAAATTATCTTTCGAAATATTAGGAGATCCATTTCAGCCATTCATATACGGACAAACAAATTTCCCAATGCAAACGGCTGTGAGATATCAAATTCCACTTATCATGTATGGAGAAAATGGCGAGGTAGAATATGGCGGAGATATGAAAAATGCATTTAAACCAACAAGAGATTACAAGTCAGATCACAAAACACATTATTTTTCAGGTTTAGGCCCCGAAGATCTGGTGAAATATGGGATTAAAGAGCCTGATCTTGTGCCATACATGGCTCCCTCCAACGAGGCGCTCGAAAAATTAGGTACCGAAATTCACTTTTACGGCTATTATAAAAAGTGGACTCCACAAGAAAATTATTACTATTGTTCAGAGCATACCGGCTTTCAGGCAAACCCTGTAAGAAGTGAAGGAACCTATTCAAAGTATGCATCATTAGACGATAAAATTGATGGATTTCATTATTATTTAGCTTTCATTAAATTTGGTTTGGGCCGTTGCACGTCAGACACGGCTCACGAAGTGCGAGATGGTCACATTACACGAGAAGAAGGCGTTGCGCTTGTTAATAAATTTGATGGTGAGTTTCCTGAAAAATATTTCAAAACATTTTTAGAGTATTGTGATATTACCGAAGAATATTTTTGGGAAGTTATTGATAGCTGGAGATCGCCCCACCTCTGGGAAAAAGTAGACGGGAAATGGAAGCTCAAAAAAAAAGTTGATTGAATATATTTAATTTCAATAAAAAATAATTAAATGAATATACTAATAGTAGGATTCGGAGGTATGGGCTGCCGCCACACTCAATCAATTCTAACTGCAAAAACTGCCGAAAAGGTTTCTGTTGTTGAATCCTCGGAGGAAATTTATTTAACTAATCTAGAGCGTATTGGTGCATCAAAAGATCAGGTTGAATATTACAATTCTCTCGAAAAAATAAAAGGCAAATTCGATATTGCTATATTGGCAACATCCTCTGAACCCCGTTACGAAATTATTAAAACACTTATTCTTCAAGGAATTAAAATTTTTATTATTGAAAAAATACTGTTTCAATCCAAATCTCAATTTATTGAAATAATTAAACTGCTTGAAGAAAATAATTGCTCCACTTTCTGCAATTTACCAAATCGTTATTTTAACGCCTATAATGAAATAAAGAATTTATATGATCGATCTGAAGTTTCGAATTTCAAAATGAATATTATTGCCGGGGATTTCGGCCTCACTTGCAATTCGATACATTATGCAGATATTTATTCCTACATCTCGGGACAAGAGATTAAAATACAAAAAACAGATTTGCACTTATCTTCAAAACCAAACCGAAGGGGGAATAATTACAAAGAATTAGTTGGGGCGTTTTCACTACAAGGTTCTAAAGTCGGGAATTTAAATATCCTAGCTAATCCTAGTTTTGAAGGTGGTGTCGTTGTACAAATAACCGTGAATGATTTTGAATTTATTCTTTACGAAAACTCTCAAGCCGGCTATTGTTTTTCACCGGAAGGCGTAAAAAAAATTGATTTCGAAATTATCCCCACCAGCCGATTAACTTCTGTAATAATATCCGATATTTTAAACGGGGATTGCCGGCTACCTTCAGTTCAAGAACTTTTTTTAATTCATAACGAATTTTTTAATGCTTTTAATCCCGTTTTTGGTTTAACACATACAACAACAACATTATGTCCAATAACATAAAACTAGTTTTAATTGGAACCGGAAATATGGCACTAGAGTATGCCAAGGTTTTAAACTTTTTAACCATACCATTCGATGTAATTGGGAGACGAGCCGAAAACTCCCAACGCTTTCGCGAAAAATTCCCTACCGTAAATGTTTACGACAAAGGGCTTGAATTTAATGCGGCTAAATTAAATGGCTATACACACGCAATTGTTGCATCAAACGTTGTTAGTTTATGTGCTAATACCAAATTAATAATTGAAAGCGGAATTAAAAATATTCTGGTAGAAAAGCCCGGTATAGCAGAACCTGCAGAAATAGACATATTAAAACCTTGCTATTTAAAATTTAAACCCTCCCTTTTTATCGCATATAACCGCAGGTTTTTAGCAAGTGTTTTAAAAGCTCAGGAAATTATATTACAGGATGGTGGCGTTTCCTCCTTTCATTTTGAATTTACAGAATGGGCAAATGTTATTGAAAAACTTGATTGCGATCCGGTGGAAAAACAATATCTTTTTCTCGCTAACTCCTCTCATGTTACCGACCTGGCTTTTTATTTAGGAGGTTTACCAACAGAAATTACTTGTCATACTTCCGGAAAAACCGATTGGCATCCTACCTCTGCTATTTTTACGGGAGCAGGTGTTACTGATAAAAATGCGCTCTTTTCTTATCATTCCAACTGGCAGTCGGCCGGAAGATGGTCGGTAGAAATTTTAACCAATAACCATCGATTAATTTTTAAACCTCTTGAAAAATTACAAGTACAAAAAATTAACAGTGTTGCTGTTAACATGCATGAAGATATCGATTATTCATTAGACGAAAAATTTAAACCAGGCTTGTATTTACAGCTTAAAAATTTCTTGGAAGGAAATTTTAAAGACTTGTGTTCATTTGAAGAACAGGCTTCAAAAATAGAATTGTATAAAAAGATTTGCAATTACTGATGGAAACACCAGCTGAACTTTTTGAACTTTTTAAATTTATTGAACAGAATTATGACCTTTCAAAATTCAACTATAAAGGCATTAATTTTTGGCCCCTCATTAGAAACGAAGTTCGTTTAAATTTAAATTTAAAAAGAAAAGTTAATTATAGTTGGCATGTGCCGCAGCGCACAAAAACATTTAATGACAGAATAAAAACACCTTACCGCAATTTAAAACGCCAGAATGCGAAAAAAAAATTTATCAATTCAATTAAACCATTAACAGATTCACACCAAATTTGCATTTATCCTAACTCACTCTTTCTTGATACAATTCAAAATAAAAAATACTGCAGATATATTGATCCTTATTATGAAGTTTTAAAAAAGGAATTTAAGTCTATTAACTATTTTGGCTTTTTAACTAAAAATGAGGTCGCTCCCGAAACCTTAAACCCGGTATCCTATTTGGATTTAAAAGATTTTATAGATTATAATGATTTAAAACGGTTTTTAAGCGATTTTGATGTTTCCCTCTCAAACGATACACTTCCTCTAAAAAATGCTTTAAAAGAATTAAATGATATACTCTTTGCCAAATTTAATATCCGTCCGTTATACAATGAACTTATAAAACATTGCTTTTATGTTTTAGACTTTAAAGAATATTTCGATGAATTGTTTAAAGTATCTAATGTTAAATTTATTTTTATTGAAGATTATTTTATTTACATACAAATGGCCATGTGTGCTTCAGCAAAAGAGAATAATATAAAAGTAATTGAAATACAACATGGAATTTTAGATTGTAAATATTTTCCATATCATGAGAATAATTCGAATTATAGCGTTCTCCCTAATTACATTTGGTGTTGGAGCGAGAGAGACCAAGACAATATTTTAAAACATAACAAAAATTTTAAATACCTGATACCCTTTGTTGGTGGAAATATGTGGCTACGAAAATTTATTAAAAAAGAAATTCAAGAAATTACAAAACAAGAGGAAAGCTTTTTTTCTGAATTAAAAAGTAATTACAAAACAATTATTTTGATTAGTTTACAGCCAACGTTTCTTTTATCAGAGAACATGATCGAAACAGTATCCAATGCGCCGGCTAACTGTTTCTTTTTAATTCGATACCATCCCTTAAACACTACTTTAGAAGAAAGAAATACAATTAGAACCATGCTTAAAGGATTTACAAATGTTGAAATAGATATTGCCTCAACCATAAATCTATACGCATTATTTCAAAAGTGCGATTTTCAACTAACTCACTCTTCTGCCACAGCTATTGAGGCGATCGCTTTTAATTTACCAACAATTATCTGCAGTGAAATAGGCTACGATCTTTACCGGGAACAAATAAACGACGGTGTAATATTATATTCAAAAAACAGTAAACAAACGATAGAGATACTAAAAAGCAATCCTAAATTAAATTATGAAAAAAGCAATTTTTACTTGCTCAAAACTGATGAAAAAGAAGCTTTAGTAAATTTAAATAAAACAATAAGCGATATAGCATAAAGATGGCAATTGCGGAATACAAACAATGTACAAAATGTGTGATGGACACCACCACCACTTTGATCTCGTTTGATGAAAAAGGAGTTTGCAATTTTTGCAAAGATTATGACGAAGTTGCCTCAACACTTGTGCTGCGTGATAAAACGATCAGATATGGCGAATTTGATAAATTGATCTCGGAAATTAAACAAGAAGGTAAAGAAAAAGAATTTGATTGCGTTTTGGGATTAAGCGGCGGGGTCGACAGCTCCTATCTTGCCCTGATAGCGAAGGATCAGGGTCTAAGGCCTTTAGTAGTTCATTTTGATAACGGGTGGAACAATGAATTGGCCGTAAAAAACATTGAGAACATTGTTCAGAAATTAAATTACAGTTTATCTACTTTCGTAGCGCCCTGGGAAGAATTTAAAGATCTGCAATTGTCATACTTTAAAGCCTCAGTGATAGATCTTGAAGTTCCTACCGATCAATTAATAATTGCCACGCTTTATCAACTTGCCCATCAGCACAAAATAAAATACATTCTCAGCGGAAATAATTTCAGAACGGAATATATTTTACCTAAAGACTGGATCTACAGTAAAAAACTTGATCTTGTTAACCTGAATAATATTCATAAAAAATTCGGCAAATTAACCCTTAAAAAATTTCCGAGTATTGGAATTGACAGCGTTTATAATTATAAAACAAAATATGGCATCCAGATCGTTTCGTTTTTTGATAAAATAGATTTTAATTTAAAAGAAGTTAAAGAACGTTTAGTAAAAGAAATTAACTGGTCGCCATATCCCGGAAAACACTACGAATCGCTCTTTACAAGGTTCTATCAGGGTTATATTTTATTGAATAAATTTCATGTAGACAAAAGAAAAGCCCACCTTTCATCCCTGATCTGCGCCAGGCAAATAAGCCGTCAGGAAGCATTGGAAGAACTCAGTCACCCGCCCTACCCGATTGAACAACAACTTGAGGACAAAGCTTACGTTTTAAAAAAATGGGGCATTAACGAAAATGAGTTCGAAGAAATAATGCTGAGGAAACCCGTGCCGCACGCGTTTTACGGCGAAGAAAAAGGATTAGGGCCCTGGAACAAATTAAAAGAAAAACTAAAGTTGATCTATAAATATAAAGTACTTAAACCCCTGGGTTTATTAAAATGATCTTTAATTCCTTTTCATTTATTGTTTTTTTTGCGGTTGTTACCACTCTTTATTTTTTATTGGGTCAAAAATTTAAAATGTACATGCTTTTAATTGCGAGCTGTGTATTTTACATGTTCTTTATACCAAAATATATTCTAATACTTTTTTTAACCATTGTAATTGATTACTTCGCCGGCATCTATATTCACAAGTCGCTAAAACATAAAAAATCACTTTTAATAATAAGCATTATTTCAAATATTGGAATTTTATTTTTCTTTAAATACTTTAATTTCTTTATAGGGAACATAAATGATATGGCCCATTTTTTTGGCTGGAACTATTCCCTTTCCTTACTTCAGTTCATTCTGCCGATTGGCTTGTCTTTTCATACTTTTCAGGCAATGAGCTATACCATTGAAGTGTATCGCGGCAATCAATTGCCCGAGAAAAATTTCGGTATTTACGCGTTATATGTCATGTATTATCCTCAGCTTGTTGCCGGCCCAATAGAACGGCCTCAAAATATGCTGCCGCAATTTCACGTTGATCACAAATTTAATTTTGAGAGGTTTAAAACAGGTTTATTACGAATGGCATTTGGCTTTTTTAAAAAAATAGTTATTGCCGATAGATTAGCTGAATTTGTAAACCCCGTATTTGCCCACCCCGAAAATTATCAGGGCGTTTCGCTTTTGGTGGCGGCCATGTTCTTTTCAATTCAAATTTTTTGTGATTTCTCGGGCTACTCCGATATTGCCCTTGGCTGTTCTGAAATTATGGGTATCAAGCTCATGAAAAATTTTGACAGACCTTACCGTGCGCTCAGTATATCAGAATTCTGGAGCCGCTGGCACATTTCCCTTTCAACCTGGTTTCGCGATTATGTTTATATTCCTTTAGGAGGAAATAAAGTTTCCCAAAATAAATATTACAGAAATATTTTTATTGTTTTTTTACTTAGTGGCTTTTGGCACGGTGCTAACTGGACATTTATTATTTGGGGTGCATTACATGCGTTTTATCTTTTGTTTGCTCATGGCACCATCAGTTTTAGAAATACTATTAACACAAAATTACATTTAAATAAATTTTCTTTGTTTTTTAAATTTTACCAAAGAGCTTTAGTTTTTTTGCTTGTAACAATTGCATGGATCTTCTTCAGGGCCGATTCATTTGGGAAAGCCATTTATTTTATAAAAACAATTTCTGTAGAGGTACCGCAATATGTTTACAGTGTATTTTCAAACTCCAACTTTTTATGGTTAGAGCCATTGCTAATAAACACACAAGCCGTTTCATTACCGCATTACGCCGTGCTTCTTATTTCTCTTACTATTCTTTTTGTAATTCATCATTTTCAGCAAAAACATAATTTAGTTCAGATCATACAAAATAAGGTTCTGCCGGTTCGGTGGATGTTTTATTCCGGCGTTGTATTGTATTTATTGTTGTTTGGCATGTATAAGAGTAATTCAGAATTTATTTATTTCCAGTTTTAATTTATGGAAATATTGAGAAAGCCTTTGGTTAAATGCCTTTTGTTTCTAATTTTTTTGTACGCTTTACTTTTTTTTACCGAACAAATATTTAATGCTAACAGTAAAAAACAAAAAACGAAGTTTAACTGGATGCTAAGTAAAATGAATAACAACGATGACATTGCTTTCCTTGGCAATTCAAGGGTGTTAAACAATGTTGATGCGAATTTAATCAGCAGCTTAACCGGTAAAAAAATACTTAATTTAGGATTCTCGGGTACCGAATATTCTGAACTGTACCTGATCTTATCTCTTTATCTTAAAAATAACAATTTAAAAAAATTATTTATCGAGGTAAACCCTTCCATGCTTATCGAACCTGACTCCGCCTTCTCATTTCCCTTTCATTACTACCATTACCTGCCAATGGTAAACACTAACCCTTTGGTTTCTGAAGTAATTAAAGATAAAATACACAATGACCTTTATTTTTATTGCTGGAAATATATTCCTATGATAAAATACGCTGAATACAATCAAATAGCAGGTTGGCAATTTTTTTTTAATAAATTTTTAAATATGGAACCCTTTGACAGCGGCGGGTTTGAGGGAATTTCTATTACTGAGGCGGATAAATTTGTGCCAACAGTTGGAAATAAATTTGTTGCTGACAAAAGAACAATTAGTTATCTTGAAAAAATAATTGAAGTGGCCCGGACCCAAAGAACAGAACTCGTTCTGTTTTCCGCACCTCTAAATAAAAACGCTCAATTTACCGAAGACTTTCAAACTAAATATCAGTCTGTTATTTCCGAAGTTTGTGCGAAAAATAAGATCAGGTATATTAATTTTGAAAAAACTTATTTCAGCGATCGGGATAGTTGCTTTAAGGACAGGAGTCATTTAAATACCAAAGGAACAAAGTTATTCGCCCAAATGCTTTCTGACACGATCTTAAATTAAAATTGATCTTATAAGTGAACGTAGGGATTTTATTGGTTGGAATGGCGGGCTTAGATGGCGCGGGCGGAGCAGAAAGATTTTATGCCGACTTATTTGATGCTTACAACTCACAACCTGCGCCAAAAAGAAAACTATTTTTCATCAGCGATGATTTTAAACCCTTAAAAGAATTAGGGCGCTTAAGTTCATTTTCTAACAAACAACTCATTTTTAAATCTTACCGCTATAGCTTTTTTTATTCATTCACAAAAAACAGGCCTCGTATTGATCATCAGATGAATTTTGTAAGAGCGTTTTTCACAAGAATGAGTTTACTGAAACAATTGCGAAAACACAACATAAAAGCTATTCAAATGCCGGTTTATATTGATCTGGATTTTTACCTTGTTAAACTTTTGGATATTCTCCCTAAAAGTAAACGCCCAAAATTAATACTCAATCTCACAAACGCTACTGTACAAAATCATTATTTCGATGGCAATCCAAGTTTTGCTTATCATAGCAAATTAAATTACGGCCGATTGTTTGAACAAATTAAATTAGATGCCGTTCTTACTTGGTACAAGGCATTTAAAGAGTTTGCCTTAAAAGAAAAAGTGATCAAGTCCAATCCGCCAATATATTGTGTTAATACAAGATTTACTTCTACGGCTTTTTTTGAAGATTTTTCGAACCGCGACAATAAGGTTATTTTTTCCGGAAGATTCAGTCAGTACAAAGATCCATTGTTTTTTATAAAAGCGGTTGAACTTGTTTACAAACTTATGCCCAACCATGGGTGGAAATTTGAAATGTATGGAAAAGGCCCGTTGGAAGGAGAAGCCCGAGAATACATTGCCGAACATCATCTCGAAAGTTTAATTCTGTTAAGCCACACGCCCGATGTGCCTTCCATTTTAAGGAGATCGAAAGTTTATGTATCCACACAAAACGTCGAAAATTTTCCATCCCTCGCTATGGCCGAAGCAATGGCTTGCTGTAACCTGATTATAGCTCGCAATGTTGGACAAACCAATTATTATGTAAAGGATAATGTTAACGGCTACATATTAGAACAAGATACGCCGGAAAATTTAGCAGAAATATTAATTAAAATAATACAAGATCCTTTACGCATTGAGCAAATGGGCAAGGAAAGTATTAAACTTCTTAAAGAGGTGCACAATCCACAAAATTTTATAAAAGAAATAGACGAGTTCTGGGACTCCATAAAATAAAACAATATGCATTTAAACACTAAAAAAACAATTCTGGTCTTAGCACCACATACAGATGATGGTGAACTGGGATGCGGCGGCTCGATCGCAAAATTTTGTAAAGAAGGGCACGATGTTTATTACGCTGCCTTTTCTATCTGTTCCAAATCGCTTCCGGCCGGCATGGATCCGCAAACCCTTGCTATTGAAGTAGCACGCGCTACCAAAGAATTGGGGCTAAAAAAAGAAAATTTAATTTTGTTTGATTTTGATGTGCGCCGGTTTAAAGAATTTCGCCAGGATATTCTGGAAGAGTTAATAAAAATCAAAAATAAGATCAATCCCGATCTGGTTTTTGTGCCCAGCCCAACAGATATTCATCAGGACCATCAGGTTATTTCGGAAGAAGGCCTTCGTGCTTTTAAAAACTGTTCTATTCTTGGTTATGAAATGCCCTGGAACAACGTTACCTTTAATACTCGCTCTTTTATAAAGCTGGAAGATGAATTCATTCAAAAAAAAATAGAGTCGCTTCACCAATATAAGTCGCAGGAACATCGCACCTACATTAACGATGATTTTATTCGTTCGTTGGCCACTATTCGTGGGGTGCAAATAGGATGCAAATACGCCGAAGCGTTTGAAGTTATTCGCTGGATCATTTAATATGTCCGAACAAAAGATTATCGCTATTCATCAGCCAAATTTTATGCCTTGGCTTGGTTATTTTTATAAAATTGACAATTGCGATACCTTTGTGATACTTGATAACGTTGACTTTCAGCAAGGAAATCATAATTCTATCACCAACCGAACAAAAATAAAATTCGGGAACGAAGAAAAGTTTATTACCATTCCGGTTAAAAAAAATGAAGAGAGTAAATTGATAAAAGACATTAAAATTGATAAACAAAAGATCAGTTTCAAAAAAAATATCCGAAGCATCCAGTTCAATTATACAAAGGCCGCGCATTTTAAGGAAGTTTTTCCCATGCTGGAAAAGCTATTTAATGAGTGCGAAAATTTTGAATTGATGGCAGAAGCGAATGAACATGTTATAAAAACAATTTGCGCCTTGCTAAATATACAAACACCTTTGGTTAACGCGTCCACTCTTCCGTTAACAACAGAAGACAGGAACGAGCGAATCATTGAGATTTGCAAGGCATTAAATTCCCATATTTACTTCTCAGGAAACGGTGGGAAAAAGTACCATGACGAAAATTTATTTAAAAATAACGGTATAGACATAAAATATACAGACTTTAAAGCAAAAGAATATCCTCAAATAACAACTCCCTTTATTCAGGGCTTAAGCATTGCCGATGTACTTTTAAATTGTGGGATCGCGGAAACAATAAAAATGATCAAATAAATTATCATGAATAATTACGAGCATTACAAAAAAAAAAATAACCTGTTCTTTGAGCAATTGATCAATAATACAAAAGACGAACACTCGAAAGTGGGCTGGTCCACCAACTCGCATCAAAAAAGATTAAATAAGATCCTCGAACTTGGCGATCTTAATAACTCATCTGTACTTGACGTTGGCTGCGGGCTTGG
>JANYBY010000321.1 GCA_025360565.1 Bacteroidota bacterium | reverse complement strand
ATAAAAAGGTGATAAAGAGCATTTGTCGTTGCCGGCAATAACGCCGCTTACCAGCAAATTACAAATAGAATCTTTTACCGTATTCGGGGGTAATGAAAAGGAGCTGTAACCAAAATCAACCTGAACCCCTGTAATAGAAGCGGTGGCGGGAATGTTGAAATTGTAATTGGTGAACATTAATTTTTTTGAGTTGGTGGCCGAAAAAAAATGCACCCAGGGTTTGTAGGGAATGCTTAAGGTCCACACCTCGCCAGGGCAGCCGCAGAGGCTAACTACACTGGTGGTTTTTACTGTGCTTTGAGAAAATAAGTTGCATGTGTTTGATAAAGCCAAATACAAGGAAAATTTTAAAAGAATGTTTTTTGACATTGTAATTTTTGTTTAATAAAGTTACAAATTTTTTATGATTAAGTTTTTTTTGAGTGAAGGTCAGCATTGTCGAGGTATGCTTTTAACTGCTCAAAAGTCATGTCTTTAATATCCTTAGAGATTTTATCTTTGATCTCTCTAAAAGTTTTGACAGTGTCAAAATCTTTTTCAGTTTTGTTTTTTGTTTTCATTTTATACTATTTCTCTTGGTGAACGTATTTCTAATGTGGCATAGCCTAATTTTAAATTTACAGAATTGTAACCGCGAATTCTATAAACGTTAACAATATGTTTAAAATTCCAACTTACTAAAATGTCCACTTTATTTAAAGTCGCAAGGGCAATGTGAATGCAATCGTCTAAGCTTGTTTCACCAACTACTTTTTCAGTAACGTATGTTTGAGCTAATTTTAAAGCTTCAGCGGTCACTTCAACTTTTTCCTTATTTTCAATTTTTAAATTATTAAAGAAGAGCTGAACTCGATCGGGTGCAGTTGATAATTCTTTTTCTGTCAAATTAGAATAAATACATTTTATTTGCCCTAAGGAAATTTTCTCAAAGAGTAAAGTTGTTTCCTCTTCAAATTCCGAGTCATAAATGCCGCCAAAAATGGAAGTGTCGAGGTAAAATCTTTGTACCATACATCTAAGTTACGAAAATTTGATTTGTTGTCAAAATCCCTTGAAATATAACATTCCGGAGGGATTTTTAAAAGAAAAAAAGGCTAAATTATTCTTTTAATAACCCTCAAAGTATGCGAATATTTTTTAGTGTCCGTATTGTGAATTCCGTAATGGTCAAATCGATCAATCCTTACGCATCCGCTTGCATGAATGATCCTTTCGGTATCAAGTAAAATACCAACATGCACAATTTTTCCTTCTTCATTATCAAAAAAAGCAAGGTCGCCGGCTTCGGCCTCTTCTACAAAATTTAAGGGACTTCCAATTTCAACCTGTTGGGCCGCATCGCGCGGTAATTTATATCCGTTGATCCGGTAAACTATCTGTGTAAAACCGCTGCAATCAATACCAAAGGGGCTTTTTCCGCCCCATAAATAAGGCGCGTTCAAAAATAAATTAGCCGTGGCGATAATTTCAGCTGCCGATTTTTTTTCTGAACCTGAATTGATCTTGCCCTCAAATCCAAAAACAAAATTATCGAAACTTATTTTTTTATCTTTTAAAAATGGCAGACGTCCGCCAATTGTTATCGGAAATTCTGATTGAGTGAGTTTATTTGAAATTGAATGAATAAATTCTGAACTGTACACCGGAACTTCTTTTTGCAGTTTGGTAAACGTGGCTTCTGTAATTTTTGTATGTTGTTTATTATTTATCCAGCATTCGTAATTATCAAAGGCCGTAATTATTTTGGTCCACGATTCGGTAATTTCGGCAACGGAGTAGTGGTCGCCAAACAAAAGCTGAGTTACCATTTCGCTTGTGCTCGAGGGTTCTTTTCGGCAAGGAACCACGCTTAATAAACAAATGCCAAATTGCATGCGCTGTAAAAGTACAAATTTGGAGGCGAATTTTAGACACTAATTTCACGAATTCTCACAAATAAAAGTGAATAGGATGTGCGGAAAGATGGATATTATGTAATAATAATTAATGATTTGTGTTAATTAGTGAAATTAGTGTCTTTTTCTCCGGAAGGCTTTGAATTAATGAAATGAATTTGCAAAAAATTTAAATAATGCCTAAATTTCGTTCGTAAACATGAGCCAAGAGACTAAAGACGCGGTAAACAAAATACTAACGGAGTATTTAGAAAAGAACAAGCACAGAAAAACTTCGGAACGGTTTGCTATTTTAAATGAAATATATTCGCACGACGGTCATTTTGATATTGAACAATTGTATTTAATGATGAAAAATAAAAAGTACCGCGTTAGTCGCGCTACCCTTTATAATAATATTGAAATTTTGTTGGAAGCAGGTTTGGTTATAAAACATCAGTTTGGAAAAAATATGGCTCAGTTTGAAAAAGCCTATAAGTACAAACAACATGATCATTTAATATGCGCCGATTGTGAAAAGGTATTTGAGTTTTGCGACCCTCGTATAATGCAGATACAAAGGACCGCAGAGAGTATGCTTAACTTTAATGTGATACATCATTCGCTTAACTTTTTTGCGAAGTGTAATGTTTTAAAAGAAAAAGGAATTTGTGAACATAAAAAAACTAATTATGGTATTTGAATTTAAAATAGACAAAAAGGCGAACTACGCTCTTATTCATGTTTCGGGCGAACTAATTGAAAAAGGACAAGCAGCGGGTTTGCTTGAAAATGCCGAAGGCTTGGTTAAAGAAAATTTTAATAAATGGGCCATTGACCTTGCTGATCTAAAATACATGAACAGCAGCGGACTGAACACGCTCATTCAACTGCTTACTAAGGCAAGGGTTGCCGGCGGTGAGGCTGTATTATACAACATGAATAAAAAGATAAATGAGTTGATCTTAATTACAAAATTGCACACACTTTTTAAAATTGCCGCTACACAAGAAGAGGCATTAAAGATGTTGGAAATTTAATTTCAGGTTATTTTGCCTGAATGATCTTTTTTTTATATTTGTTTAAACCAAATAATAAAATCAAATGAAAAAAATCTATTTAAGCCTTTTTGCATGCCTTATATATTTAGGTATGAACTCTGCAACATTTTCTGTTAACATCAGCGGATTTTCGTATGCACCTGCATCACTTACTGTAGCTGTTGGAGATGTTATTACAATTCAGGCTTCAGCTACGCATCCATTGGTTCAGGTTGATGGAGGCACATGGAACGCTGGCGGAACCGCTTCTTTAACCGGAGGGTGGGGAGTTAAAACAGCTGATTATACATTTACCGTTTCAACTGTTGGCTCAATTTATTATTTATGCCAGGTTCACGGGCCAAGCGGAATGAAAGGACAATTAACTGTTATTGCTGCCGCGGGAGTTAACGAAAATAGTAATTTTATAAATAATTTAATCCTGTTTCCAAATCCGGCAAACAATAAAATGACGGTTAATTTTGGGTTAACTACAGCTTCGCAAGTGAGCGCCAAATTGATGAATTTACTTGGACAAGAAGTGGCGGTTTTAATTCCAAATACAAAACTTCCGGCCGATAATTACAGTTATACATTTGAGCTACCGGCTGCAATGCCCGATGGGGCTTATTTTGCTGTCATTACGTCAAACGACAGAAGGGTGACGAAAAAGGTAGTAGTGAATAAATAGTATTTTATTTCTTTTGAAAAAAAGTTCAGCCAAGTGGCAGGACTTTTTTTTATGAACAAGAATTTGAATTATTTCTTCTCCAACTCTGATAGTTTATTTAATAGATCTAAGAATTTAAAAGATCTTTCGCCGAATATTTTTTTATCCTTGTTAATAAAAATAGTGGCAGGAATAGCACCGCTCCAGCTCTCCGAAATTTTGTTGATATAATCGTTGCCGTTAATTTCATCTAACAGAACGCATTCACTTTTAATATTATTTTTTTTCAAAAACGGATTTACTTTTTTTTCAAGGTCTTCTTTAAAATCCAAACTCACTAAAATTACCTGACAGGTATTTTTCGAAACACTTAAACTATCAAAGGCCGGAAGCTCTTGTACACAAGGTTTGCACCAGGTTGCCCAGAAATTTACAACAAGTGTGGTGTGGGAGGTATCCATTCTTGAGAGCAGATCTTTTATTTTATAAACCTGTGTTACCGTTTGCGATTGAAGCGATAAAACGAGCGTAAAAAAACTAAAGATTATTTTTAGTTTTATACTCATATTCTTTTAATAATAATTTAATATCCTGCGTTAACC
>JANYBY010000301.1 GCA_025360565.1 Bacteroidota bacterium | reverse complement strand
GTACAACGAATTATTTGCCCCCGCGTAACAAAGCGTTTTTGTATTCAGGTCGAGCCGACATAAAACTACATCCATCCCGTCTTTATTTTCGCCCGCTGTGCCTGTTTGTTTTAAGGTGTGAATAAGCCTGTCTCTCAACGCGTTTAAAATTTCGGCAGGTTCGGTAATATTTTTTTCGGTTATTATTTCATCGAGGTACGAAATTCCAAGCATGGTCATAAACCCCCCGGGAACGCCATGCCCCGTGCAATCTCCGGTTACGTAAAATAATTTATTGTTCATTTTTACAGCCCAATAAAAATCGCCGCTCACAATATCTTTGGGCCTGAACAATACAAAACTTTCTTTAAAATGCGCGTTAAATTCTGATTCGGAAGGAATAAGCGCTGACTGAATTTTTTTGGCGTAATTAATGCTGTCTGTAATTTCTTTGTTCTTTTCTTCCAATACTTTTTTCTGCTCCTCAATTTTTAAAGCGTATTTTTTATTTTCTTCTTTAAACAACCTTACTCCCATAAAAATAAGTAAGGTGGCAAACACTAAATTGGGGTAACTGAATAAACGCATCCATTCTTTTACATCATATACAGGCGCATAATTCTCCACATAATGAATATTAGCGATCATAAAGGCCGTACTGAGTACAGCATAACCAATGGTTACACTAAGTTTATCAAACAAAATATTACAGGCTACCGGCACAAATAAAAAATAATAGTAGGAATTATTTGCCCCGCCAAAAAGAATACTAAAGGCCGATAAAAAAGCGCCCCCGTACCATACCGTATAATGAAAAGCAATTTTATATTTATTTGCCTTCACTAAAAAATAACATACCACGCACGATGCCATTGAATAAGCTGTTACCCAAACAGCCAAATAAAAATGTTGTACTAAACCAATACTAATGTAAAAAATGTTGATGCCAAAAATTACAAAATTGGCGTTGTTAAATACGCGCAATTTATTTCGCACATCAAAAGGTGTATTGTCGTAAATACCCGTATTGGCAATTTTATTTAAAATGGTTTTTAACCACATACTTTAAAGATAATAAATTATACCGATGCTTAATTTATTATGGTCCAATTCTAAAAAAATAAATTATCGATCGGCATTAACCATTCTAAGGTTTAAAACAGTTTTTACTAATTTAACTTTGGACTGTTTTAAACTAAGAATTGGTATTATTACTGTTCGCAAAAAAACTCAAAAAAAAAGCTGCACCAGGAGTACAGCTCTTTATAAAATTATTTTTATTGTATTACACCGCTACTTTTTCGCCTTTTAAAACAGCTGCCATTGTTTTACCAATATCCGCAGGGCTTTCGCAAACATAAATACCGCACTCACGTAATATTTTCATTTTTGCTTCTGCTGTATCTTCCGCACCGCCAACAATTGCACCAGCATGTCCCATGGTACGGCCTTTTGGCGCGGTTTTACCTGCAATAAAACCCACCACCGGTTTTTTATTTCCATTGGCTTTTATCCAACGTGCTGCTTCGGCTTCGTAATTTCCGCCAATCTCGCCTATCATAACAATGGCTTCAGTTTCAGGGTCGTTCATTAATAATTCTACAGCGTCTTTTGTTGGTGTTCCAATTATCGGATCTCCGCCAATACCTATGGCTGTGGTAATTCCCATTCCTGCTTTCACAATTTGGTCGGCTGCTTCATACGTTAATGTTCCGCTTTTACTTACAATTCCAATTTTTCCTTTTTTGAAAACAAAACCCGGCATAATACCCACTTTTGCTTCGCCGGCGGTAATAACACCAGGGCAATTAGGCCCAACCAATCTACAATTTTTTCCTTTAATATATTCTTTTGCGTAGATCATGTCCTTAACCGGAATGCCTTCTGTAATACAAACAATAACTTTTATTCCTGCGTCCGCCGCTTCCATAATAGCATCGGCTGCAAAGGCTGCCGGCACAAAAATAATAGAAACATCTGCTCCCGCTTTTTTAACCGCATCGGCCACTGTGTTAAATACCGGACGGTCTAAATGCGTTGTGCCGCCTTTACCGGGGGTAACACCACCAACCACATTGGTTCCGTATTCAATCATTTGCGTTGCGTGAAAAGTTCCTTCTCCGCCTGTAAACCCTTGCACAATTACTTTCGAGTTTTTATTTACTAATACCGACATATTTTTTAAATTTTGAAGTGCTAATATATGCACTTATTTGCAGTTAAGCAATTCCATATTTTTTACCTTAAATTTCATTTGGGGCTTGCCTCCGGCCCGGGCTGCTGCGGGCTCCGCTTCGCTCCGGCTTTTTGCCCGGCGAAAAGGCCGGGCAAAAGAGCCAAGCCCTCCGCATCCCTAAGCCACATTTCGTAACCCTGACAGGGTTTCCCGAAAAATTAACCAAACCCTGTCAGGGTTTTTGTGGAAGTTGCATTGCCTAATTTGGAGTTAAGCAATTACATTATTTGGTCATTTTAAACACTAAATTTTTGGGCCTGCTCTTTTTATTAAGCGTTAACTATCAAAAAGTGGCGCGAGACCGTTATTAGGTGGTCGTTTTTTATTCTATTGTCAGCTTGCCATTTTTTATTGTCTGATTGTCCTGAAACAGAATGCAGTTATATAAACCAAATGGAAGTCCGTTTGTTTGTATTTCGTTTGTCCCTTGAATTATTTTTTGTTCGTGCACTTTTTGTCCGATTGAATTGATTAAAATTAATTGTCCGTTTTTAATGTCGATGTTGATTTGAATTTGGAATGTGCCGGAGTTTGGGTTGGGGTAAAGCGAGATTTGTTTATTATCAATTGATAATTCATTAATTCCAACATCGCAGGAGAAAGAAAGTTTTGCAACAAAAACATTTTCAATGCCTGTAGGCGTAAGCGTATTTGTCCCGACAATAAAATTAGGGTTAGCGTTAGTGAGAAAGTCTGCGCCAATATATACGTTACAATGTTTATCTACTGCAATGCTGTTTAGGTCATCGCCTCCGCTTGTGAGGCCAGAAATATAATTGATATTACCATTCAGATCAAACCTTGCTATAAACATCGGATCAGCCGAATTAACTAAAGGGTTCAGTGTATAAGTGTCAATTTTAAGAGTGTCTTGAAAGCCTCCGCTCAGATAAATATTATTTGCATCCAAACTTAAGGAATAACCTTTATTGCCTGAACCAGCGGAACCGTTTGAATTTTTGGCCCAAAGTACATTTCCATTGCTATCATATTTTATGAGAAATATACTTTGAGCCCAGGTATTTGTAAGCGTATAAGTTCCAAAAGAAATTGTCGGACTACTGAAATAACCGGTTATATAAGCATTCCCATTTAAATCTGTGACAACAGAATACCCAGTATTATCCACAATTGATGAAGCGATCGAACTTTTCGCCCAAAGAACATTGCCGTTAGAGTTGTATTTAGTAAGAAACACTTCACCGGGAGATCCGAAACCTGTAAGTGTATAAGAACCAAAAACAATTGCTGGACTTGCATAAAATCCGGTTATATAAACATTTCCGCTCACATCTGTTTTTGCGGATAAAGCCTGAGCATCACCAGAATTCACTGAATTTTTCGCCCAAAGCACATTTCCATTTGCATCATATTTTGCAATAAATGTACTGCTAATGCCGCTATTTGTAAGAGTATAAGTGCCTAAAGTAATTGTCGAACTTTTAAAAAATCCGGTTATATAAACATTGCCGCTGGGGTCAGTGCTAACTGAAAAGCCACAGTCAAGACCTGAACCAATTGAATTTTTCGCCCAGAGTACATTGCCAGTAGCATCGTATTTTACAAGAAAAACATTTCCATTTCCAGAACCCACAAGTGTAAAGGAGCCAAATACAATTGTCGGGCTTCCGTAAAGTCCAACTAAATATACATTTTCATTTGCATCTGTACTAATAGAATAACCTACACAATAATCACCATTAATTGAATTTTTCGCCCAAAGCACATTTCCATTGGCATCATATTTTGTAAGAAAAACATTTTGATTTCCAATACTTGTAAGCGTATTGGAACCAAATACGATATTCGGAACGTTGAATGCCCCTGTAACGTAGACATTCCCATTTGCATCAGTAGCAACCCCAACGCCTTCAGATCCCCCCGAACCATTACCACTCTTCGCCCATTGCCAACTCTGTCCGAAATAAATTGTCGAGACTAAGATTAATAAATATGTCAGTCGTTGTCGTGTCATAAAATGCGGTATAACTAGCATATACCCGCCATTGAGTGCCGTTTTGTTAATATAAATATACTCATTTTTTCTTTCATTTAACTTCCGCTCCGCAGGATTCCGTGGTTGTTTACCCCGTCTTTGTTACACGGGCAGGCGGAGACGCAAACTTTTTGATACTCGATACGGTTCCGATATTTATGAGGATCAAGAATAAATATTTCTCCTATATTTACAAGGTAATACTTAGTATAAAGCCTGCTTTGCAACAATTTATTGAATTATTTACAGATGGCGCTGCCAGCGGAAACCCAGGTCCCGGAGGTTTTGGCGCAGTTTTAAAATTTGATAAATTCAGAAAAGAAATAAGTCAAGGCTACAGATTAACTACCAATAACCGCATGGAACTTTTGGCCGTGATCGTGGGATTGGAATCGGTAACAAATAAAGAATTAAACGTTAAAATATATTCCGACAGTAAATATGTGGTCGATTCCATTAATTTAAAATGGCTTTTTGGCTGGCAAAAAAAAGGCTTCGAAAAAAAAGCAAATGTTGACCTCTGGAAACGCTTTTTAAAAATTTACGAATTTAAAAAACACGAATTTATTTGGGTAAAGGGCCATGCTAACAACGTAGAGAATAACCGCTGCGATGAGTTGGCGGTTGCAGCCTATAAAGTTCCGGGTTTATTGGTGGATGAGGGTTACGAGGCAATGAAGAATGGCGGGGGGATGTTTGATAATTAGAGCTGTGGAAACAAGAC
>JANYBY010000295.1 GCA_025360565.1 Bacteroidota bacterium | reverse complement strand
TATGTTCGGAGAAATGGACAATGCACTTAGAAGACAGAAATGCATGGCAGGAGTAAAAGAACATTTGATACAAGGAGAATGGGTAACTGCTTCGCCCGTTGGTTATGATACAGTAAAGCATAATAAGGAACGTAAAATTGTAGTAAACGATACAGGCTTAATCATAAAAAAAATGTTCTATTGGAAAGCCAAAGAGCGGATGCCTAATGTTGAAATACAAAAACGTCTTAAAGGCTACGGACTGAATTATTGCCTTCGGAGAATCGGAGAAGTACTTACAAACCCTTTCTATTGTGGCAAGATGGTGCATAAAGCATTGGAAGGTGAAGTGGTGGATGGTAAGCATGAGAAAATAGTTTCAGAAGCTATTTTTTTAGAAGCCAACAACATCATGGCTGAAAAGAAGCTCGGCCTGCAAACCAAAAAGGAACGCCCTGAGATCGCTTTAAAGCGGTTTATGAAGTGCGCTGCCTGCAACCAACCAATGAGGGGCTACATCGCAAACGGGTGGAACGTGCCTTATTATAAATGCAACACGCCGGGATGTAAATGCAACCGCAATGCAAACGAAGTAAATAACAAGTTTGCAGGAATGTTAGAGGGATATAGAATTGATAAAACATTTCTCCCTTTAATAAAAGAGCAGTTGTATTTAACCTTTCAGGATCACAACGCAGGACTTAAAGAAAGCGAGGAAATGATTAGCCGTCAAATGACGGATATCAGTCACAAACTCGAAAGGCTTGAGGAGCGTTTTATACTTGAAGAATTGACGGGTGAGCTTTATAATAAGTACAAAGCCAAGTTCGAGAAGGAAACCGAAGAATTAGAGGCACAAAGGGCAAATAATAAAATAGAGATGTCGAAGTTGGAAGACTTTATTTCTGTAAGCCTTGAGTTCGCCTGTAACCTTCGTGAAATGTGGGCTTCCGGCGACTACACCCAACGCCAAGAACTACAAAATGCACTCTTTGAGGCCGGAATTGTGTATGATCGCCAAAAAGATGAATGTCGAAGTACAGGAGAAAATGAATTTATGACTGAAATCGCCGAATTATCAGGTGATTTCAGTAACTTTCCCACCGCAAACAATAAAATTATTCAGCTAACTTCGGTTGGCGCAGGTCGAGCGGAGTCGAGACCCCCTCAACTAACCACAGAAAAATTTAAAAATACTTAAACCGTTACACAATTTGTAGCGGTTTTTTTTCGTTTATAGAAGGCTGCTATTCTTGTCTTTTATTTACCGGCAAAAAGTTTAGTATATTTATTGTTTTAATAAATTATATTTCTTCAATAGGCCCGGAACCATGCAACTAAAATACTTTTTACTATCCTTTTTCTATTTCGGCGCTCAATCTCTTTTTTCGCAAAAAACTGTTCCGGCAATTTTTACGGCCATAAAAAATAATAAAATTGACGAGGTAAGATCGTATATCGAAAAAGACCAAAACCTAAACATTAGTTACCGCCGAAAATTTGACGACGATACAACCACCTACCCTATCTATTTGGTGCAACAAGCAGCGGCAACGGGTCAAAAAGAAATATTACAATTATTAATTGCCAATAAAACAAAATTTGCTGATTACGGGTTTCAAATAAGTAAAGCTTTTGTATCATCCATTAGTATTGGTAATACAGAGATCATAGATCTTCTTTTGGCCGAAAAACCAAACATTAACCAATCTTGCGATTACTGCGAATCGAAAACGCCTTTGATGATCGCTATCAATTACGGAAACAAAGGATTAACCGAACAGCTTTTAAAAATGGGTGCCGACATAAACGCTAAGGATCCTTATTTACAAACACCTTTACATTTCGCGGCTTCGGCGGGTGATACGGCAACCATAAATTACCTGGTGCAAAAAGGAGTAAATATTAATTCTGCTAATGAAGGTGGAGGTACCCCATTAATTTACGCAGCACTTTACAACCAAATTTACAAAAACCAAAGAAATACTTTTTTTCAGTTGATTCGTTTGGGCGCAAACCCCAAAGTAAAACTCGATACAGATAAAAATTTATTAATGTGCGCCATTGAAGGCGGTAACGCCGAAATTATTGATTATGCCCTCAACATTACAAACGATATAAACGAAAAAACAAAAGAGCCGCACCCTGTTTTAAAAGATGTAAAGCAAGATGGATTTAACGCGCTCGGCTTCGCAATTTTTTTTAATGATGCGGCAAGCGCCAAAAAATTAATAGACAAAAAGATTGATCTCAACTATAAAAATAAAGCCGAATATACAGCCCTTGATCTGGCAATTGTAAAAGACAGAAAAGAAATAGTTCGGCTGCTGTTAGCGAGTGGCGCAACAGTTTCGGAACTTAATTACCAAATGGCTAAAGAAAAAGTAGCGGACAAAGCGCTTGCCGAAGAAATTAAGAAACAGTATAAGGAACAGGGAAAAAAGAAAAAATAAATTTACTTGGATACGTGATATTCGTTTGCGACATTTGGTTAAAATGAAATTATCAAAACCGTTAGGTGCTCTTATTTTTTTTACACTTCTTTTTAGTTGTTGTTTTAACTTGTCGTTTCGGGCCCAGCATTATGTAACCTTAAAAGGTATGGAGCCTCCGCAAACTATGCCCCAGCTTGTGCCTTTCAGGGACGGAAAATTTTGGGGCTATTGCGATACTTCCGGCAAAATGATCATTACCCCAAAATTTCGCGAAGCCTTCTTTTTTGTCGGAAAGCTCGCCGTGTCAACCACAGAAGATTCTTCTTTTGTATTTGATACGGGCAATCCCGAAACCGATTATGAACCCAGATATCATATTATAAATAAACAAGGCGAAAAAGTAACCGGCAATCAATACCTCACTGAAAAAAACTCAGGATTATTTTTGGATATGATCTCTGATACCGCCGCTTTAATTGTTGGAAGCGAAAAATTCATCATTGATATTAATAAAAAAAAATATCCCCTTGATCAATATAGTATTGTTAATTATTCTAAAGCCTACGGAGTTCCGGCAGGGCTTAACCAGTCTGAAGATGTAGTTTATAGAGGGGCTTATGGTTTAGGGCGTAAAAATGATCTTTGTTATGTTCTTGACGGAAAAGGCAAATCATTAGGGTTGGTTAATTGCGATTCCCTAACAAAAAACGGGTATTATAATTCTAAAAAAGAGCTTGTTATTTTGCCCGGAGGCGTTGAGGATTTTTATTCGGGTTTTGCTTATAATAAAAACGGCAAAGGTTATCCTCATTTTATTGACAAAACCGGAAACGATTATACTTGCAGGGGATCCGATCTAATCAAAATAAAAACAATTTCAGGTTCCTTTCCAAGCCCTTTAAAAAATGGCGTTGCTATTTTGTACAAAGGAGAGCTGCCGGGTGTTATGGACTCGTCTTTAAAAATTATAGTGCCCTTTGGCAAGTATAAAACCATTGAAGACTTTTATGACGGGATGGCTAAATTTACTACAGAAACTACAAAAGGTTTTGTTTCGAGTAAAGGCGTACAATTAATTGTAAATGAAAAAGACGGGCAAGCGGACAATTTTTCCGATGGCGTTTCCAGAATGGAAAAACATCTAATGGATAAAAGAGGGGAAAAAATTAAGCTGAGCGACGATTATGAATATGATGAAAGTCGTTTTAGCAACGGTTTGCTAAGGGTTAAGAACAAAAGAAAATATGCCTTCGTAAATCGTTCAGGAAAATTAGTTTTAAACCTAAAAACCGATTATGATGAGGTGGATGTTTTTTCTGAAGAGTTGTGCCGGGTAAGCAAAGATGGTAAATATGGTTTTATAAATAAAAAAGGTGAAGAAGTAATACCGCCTTCTTTTGATTATGTCAATTCGTTTTCGAATGGCTTGGCAACGCTTTCAGCCGAATCCTGCGTAAACTGTTACCTCCAGATCATTAACTATTCAGGCAATAAAATGCCTTGTCAGTTTAAACCATATGACGAATGGATAAACGGTTTCAGATTGATCTACGATTCTAAAACGGGCAAGAAAGGCGTTATCAATTCAAGTGCCAAAATTGTAATTCCTGTTGAGTACGAAACGATTACGCTTTACCCCTGCGGATTGGCAAACGCTTACAATAAAAAGTGGGGCTATATCAACCTTTTTACCGGAAGAAAATATTTTAAGGATTAGCTTCTTTTAATATAATAGAGGCGATAAAATAAAAATTTATATTTAGCTTATAATACTTGGCTCACATTCGTTCACATATCAATTCAAAACATCTTCTTCTTTCCGGTTTTTTATTTAGCAGTATTATTTTAAGCGCTATTAGTATTGATAGTTTAAAAATTGTTTTTGAAAAAGCTAAAAATATTTCCGATAAAATAAACGCGGGCACCGAAATTATTCGGTCGTATCAGGGCAATCATGATTCGGTTGTTTTTTATACCGAAAAGATCCTGAAAACGTGGCACGATCAAAAAAACGAATTTGCCCTTGCCCAAACTTATTGCGTGTTAACACGCGTTTTTTGTGAAGAGGGGCGTTTTGAAAAAGCAAAAGAATACGGTCAAAGATCCATCGATATTGGAACAAAGAGCAACAACGATTCAATTATTGCTAAAGCATATATCAATATTGGCTTTACACATTATACCGAGGGCGATTTTGAAAAAGCTACCGAAAATTATTTTACTTCACTAAAATATTCCGAAAAAAGCAAACACGAAAAGTTAGCCGCCGCGGCCTTTAATTATTTAGGTTTAACTTTTTCAACCAAACCAAATCACGATTACAAAAAGGCGCTCGAATATCTTTTTAAAGCTTTAGATATTGATCGCAAAACAAATAATACAAAAGATCTTGGCTATGTGCTCCTTCGGATCGGAGGCATTTACTCCTGGCAAAACGATTTTGATAAGGCGCTTAAATATTTTGATCAATCGGCGCGGCTCGCCGACAGTGCGCACATAACAGACCTGCAAAAATGGAACCTTGAATTTGCGGCCGATATTTACAGCAAAAAAAAGGATTATAAAACTGCCCTACCCCTTTATTTTAAATCGCTAAGGTTATCCCTTATAATAAATGAAATTCCGGGTATTGTGGGCAGCTATATAAATATTTCGGACGTTTATAAAAAAACCGGCGACTATCAGAACGCCCATTTGTATATTGATTCGGCTTATTTTGTTTGTCTTAAATTTAAAACCCATTCGGTTTTTTCGAGGATCTATTGGTGCAAATCGGGCATCTTTGAAAAACAGGGCGATCTTAAAAACGCATTCGATTATTTTAAAAAAGGAGTACGAGCAAAAGACTCGGTTTTTTCGGAGAAGAATAGCAACAACATTAACGAGCTGGAAACGAAATACGAAACCGAAAAGAAAGAAAAACAGCTGTTAGAAAAAAGCGGAGAATTAAAACTGCAAAAAGCCGAATCGGAAAAACAACAAGCGCAGCGCAACGCTTTTATTGTTGGGTTCGGGATCGTGTTTATTCTTTTAGCTTTTATTTTCAGGGGCTATCGCCAAAAACAAAAGGCCAACGAAATTATACATTCGCAAAAAAGGTTGGTTGAAGGAAAGAATAAGGACATTACCGATTCTATTAATTACGCTAAAAAAATACAAGAGGCCATTCTCCCCGCTAAAGCGCTTAAGTACCGCATTTTTCCTAGTGCCTTTGTTTTGTATCAGCCAAGGGATATTGTGAGCGGCGATTTTTATTGGTTTGGTGAGCAGAACGGAAAAAGGCTTATTGCGGCCGTGGATTGCACCGGGCATGGCGTGCCGGGCGCGTTTATGAGCATGATCGGAAATGCTTTTTTAAATGAGATCGTAAATGAAAAAGGAATTACAAAACCTTCCGAAATTCTGGACCAACTGAACGAATTGGTGATCACTTCCCTTAAACAAAATGAAAGCGAAAATAAAGACGGAATGGATATTTCGATCTTATCATTCGATATGAAAAACAAAACGGTAGAATTTGCCGGAGCAAATAATCCATGCTGGCATATTCGCGGACAAAAAATAAGCGAAACAAAAGGAGATAAAAAGCCAATAGGTTCGTTTGGAAAAAACGATGTGCTGTTTACCAACCATCAATTTGAATTACAAAGCGGCGATTCCTTTTACATTTTTACCGATGGTTACGCAGATCAGTTTGGTGGAAAAAACGGCAAAAAATTTATGTACCGGCAATTGCAGGAAACTTTTCTTTCCATTCAGAACGAAGCGATGTTAAAGCAGGAAGAATTATTGCTTACAAAGTTTAAGGAATGGAAAGGAAACCTAGAACAGGTAGATGATGTTTTGGTAATTGGCGTTCGGGTTTAATTCTAAATAATTTTATTTGGAACAATTGTTCCAAATAAAATAGTTCTCCGGTCTCTTTCTTGTTTAGATCTGCAAGGTTTGTCTTAGAGACCTGCAAGGTTTTGTTAGTGTATCCGTAAAAAACCTTGTAGGTCTTGCCGAAGGGTTTCGAAGAAAAAGGTTTAGCCGTTATGCCGACAAGTTCAATGAGCATACCGATTAGACCTTGCTGGGTAAATCTAACTTCTCAGCGTTGATCGACACAATTCATCCTGCCGCAGAAATCAATGGGTCTAGTCTAAAGCCCGATAACTACTTTAGGTGTCACAGATCTGGTTTTCTGAATTTGAGAGCGTCTGCCGCCTTTACATCTAATAATAAACCCCTTTGTTCCTCCATCTTACTTCTACCCATTCCCTAAACGATTGTTTGAATCGGGTAATTGGCTAAGTTTTTAAATTTTTCTTGTAAACATAGTCGTAATAATTCAAAAAAGACCTTTTTGATGATTCGGATTAAATTATTGCGTTAGAAATACGCAAATAAAAGATATATTTTTACTGGAGGAATATGAAAGTTATTCTTTTGATGAGTTGCTACATTTTGACAAAATCTTACTCAAAGAATTATGCATCAGGTTCCTAATACAAAAAAACAAAAAAGCTTAGGAAATAACCCACAATTAATAAAAAGAAAAGGCAGACAAAACAAGAAAGGGTTGAAGGGTTGTGCCCGTTTAAATGGAATTGTTCCCGTAAGAAATAAAAGGAATGTCAGCCTAAATGCAAATGCTCATTAGGCTTGTTTAAACACGTATATAACGCTGGAATAGTTAGCGGCCGATTTGGCGCTAATATTAGATCTTAGTCCGCTTATAAAGGCGCTTAAATACTTTACCGAGCCGGTCTTATATTTCTCCGACAACATGCTCACGTAGAAGCTGTCAAATTTCATGGGCTTGGTCTCGGTTAATTTAAATCCGTAAGGAGTCAAGAGTTTCTGAATAGTATTGATCTCGAAATGGTATAAGTGCCGGGGCACATCGTAGGCTGCCCAAAACTCTTTATAATGCTTAGCATCGTAACTGGTATAGTTGGGCACAGCAATAATTAGTACGCCGTTTGGCTGAAGGGTTTCTTTAAAAAAGGTAAGTGTCTCGTTAAGATCTGTTACATGCTCCAGTGCATGCCATAAGGTAATTGCGCTTGCTTTCCTATCCTCCATCCCCTGCTTTAAAGCTGCCTTATTCTCAAAGGTCTTAAGTTGCATTTCGGCTGCTATCTTCCTTGCTCCTTGGTCAGGTTCCATTCCAAAAGCCTCCCAACCCGACTCCTTACAAACGTTTAAAAACATACCCGTACCGCAACCATAATCTAAAATTGTTCCACGTGAAACATGTTTTGAAACCAGGGCTATTTTCTTCTTTAAAGTATAGTTTCTAACCAAATGGTAAAGCTTTGAAATGATGCCCTTGCTTGTGTTGGAGTGCGAAATGTATTCCTCAGATTTATAATAATCACCCATTGAAGAATCGTCAGGACGAGGGTTTGTAAACTTAAAATTACAGGTGTTGCAAGACACAATGTTAAAGTACAGCTTACTTACAGTGTAATCTTTACAAGTAACAAAAGGGGTAAATTTATTGCCCTTACAAACCGGGCATTTATCTATTGTTATCATACTTTAGAACTAATGTAATTTGTGGTTAAGAGTGAATAAATTGCGGTGTCTAAAAACTGTTGCTTAAAGTAATAGCTTTGCTTTAAAATTGCTTCCTTTTCAAATCCGAAGGCGGACAATAATTTTATGGAAGCTTGATTGTTTGGATTAACTTTTGCCTCAATGCTATGTAGTTTTAACTCCTTAAAGGCAAAATTGATCATGACTTCAATAGCCTCTTTCATAATGCCTTTGCGCTGAAATTCGGGCAACAAAGCATATCCTATATCTGCCCTGTGATGATCCTTATAAATATTATGAAATCCCACAACCCCAATTAGTTTATTATCTTCCTTTAAACAAAGCGCCCAATTAATTCCCAAATTACTTTCAATTGCATTTTCAATTTTTCGAATTAATAGCATTACCTCCTCAATAGAAGGGGCCAGCTCCTTATCCAATTTTTCCATAATTAATTGATTAGACCTTATTGCGAAAAAATCTTTAGCATCATTTTCAGAAATCCTCCGCAAGATTAGCCTTGCTGTTTTTAACTCGGGAAAGGGGGTAAGGTTAAATTCTAACATATTACTAATGTTCCACGTGAAACAATTATTTGCGTTTTTTTAAAGTTAAATATCCTGCTACCGCTCCCGCCAAAATTATACCGGAAACAATCATCAAAAATCCTATATCGTTATCCTCTTCCTTAATTGGCGATTGATTGGCCACTTCCATTTCTCCTTCAATTTTCTTTAACAATAAACTATCGTTTGGCCCGTCGTCTAGTTTAATCTCAACCTTTCGCTCTACACTATCCTTCATCTTAGAGTATATTTGGAACGCTCGTTCCGCTTCGTCTTTGTGGCCCATTTTTTTATGAAATAGGTAGATCGCTTCGCTTGTCATTTTTATTTCTCTTGCTTCGCCGCTTAGTTTTGCAAACGAATTGGCTTCCTTAAAAAGTTTTAAAGCCTCAAGGGCGTCGCCTTTTGCGTCGTAAATCTGTCCGCTAAAAACAAGCGAAAGAGAAACGCTTCTGTTGTCCTTAATTTCTTTGTTGATCTTTAAGGCAACGTTGTAATACTTAAGGGCAGTATCTAATTCTCCTTTTTCCTTATATATACTACCAATGTTAATATAAGTGTTGCCGAGACCATCTTTATTGTTTAGTTTTTGAAAGATCTGTAAGGCCTTAAAACAATAGGCAAGTGCCTTATCAAAATGTTTTCGCTCCGCTTCGGTTGTACTGAGGCTATTGTAACAGCTCGCTATTCCTCTTTCATCTTTAATTTCTTCCCTGTACCGTAACGCTTTATTAATTAACTCCATAAACTTTAGAGTATCGCCTTGACGGATAAAAACATTGGCAAGATTAACAAGCGAGATCGACGCGCCTTCTTTATCGTTTATTTCTTCTTCAATTTTTAATCCCTTTTTATAATAATACGCTGCCTTTGAGTAGTCGGCGGCACCGTAATATATGTAACCAATATTTACCAGGTTGGATGAAATGCCTTTACGATCGTGGATATCGAATTTTATTTCGAGCGATCTTCTATAATCTGCCAGGGCTTGCGAGAATTTTCCGCTTTGCTGCTTTAAGAACCCTTCATTTGTTATTGCATCTGAAAAAACCTCCAGATAAAAAACCCGCATTTTTTGGTCTTTAGTTTTGATTCCGTCTTCTGCTAGTTTTTTTAGTTTTTCGTTATATGCAGGCCAAATAGAATTATCAGTTTCACTCTCAATGTAACTCCGAAGGTAAACGCATTTTAAAGAATCTTTTGTTTTATCTAAAACTACAAGAATAGAGTCAATTGATTTTTTTTGAGAAAAATGATTTAAGAACCCTAGCGTAAACAGCCAAAAAAATATTTTTGTTTTATACCTCAAATTTACCGACCCATTTTAATTAATAAAACAGAAATATCGGCGGGGTTAATGCCCGATATGCGGCTGGCCTGGCCTATAGAGCCCGGCCTGAATTTTTTTAATTTTTCGCGGGCTTCCGGGCCAAGGCTTGCAACGGTATCGTAATTAAAATCGGTGCTAATTTTTAATTCTTCCAGGCGCTTTACTTTTTCTGCATTTTCTCTTTCCCTTTCAATGTACCCTTCGTACTTCATTAAAATTTCGGCTTGTTCCACGGTTTCACTGTCGTAATTTTTTATGAATTCTGAAATTCCAGTATCGTTGGAGGCAATATCTTTTATGGTAACATTTGGCCTTGATAAAATATTAAAATACCTGAATTTTTGAGTGAGTGGGGCAGAGCCAACGGATTGCAAATAATTATTTAAAACTTCAGGCTCACCGCTGGTATTTTTAAAATAAACGATAATGCTTTCGTAATTTTTTATTTTTTTATTTACCGCTTCCAACCTTTCGTTTGATGCTAATCCGATCTTATTTGACAAGGGCGTTAATCGTACATCGCAATTATCCTGACGCAACAATAATCTGTATTCGGCCCGCGAAGTAAACATGCGGTAAGGCTCGTCGGTACCTTTCATTACAAGGTCATCGATCAGCACTCCAATGTAAGCTTCGTACCGATTTAAAACCAAGGGCTCTTGTTCTTTTATTTTAAGGTGCGCGTTAATGCCCGCCATCAGGCCCTGACAAGCCGCTTCTTCGTAACCTGTTGTTCCGTTTATTTGTCCTGCAAAATATAAATGTTCAACGAGTTGTGTTTCTAAAGTTAATTTTAATTGTGTTGGCGGAAAATAATCGTATTCGATTGCATAACCCGGCCTGAACATTTTTGCATTCTCTAATCCCGGAATTAATCGAAGCGCTTTTTGCTGAACATCTTCCGGTAATGAAGTTGAAAATCCATTTAAGTAAATTTCAACCGTATTCCATCCTTCGGGTTCCACGAATAACTGGTGGCGATCTCTTTCGCTAAAGCGCGTAATTTTATCTTCTATACTCGGGCAATATCTTGGTCCTAAGCCTTGGATCCGCCCTTGAAACATGGGCGATTTTTCGAAGCCTGTCTTTAAAATATCATGTACGTCCTGATTCGTGTAAGTAACGTGGCAGGGCAATTGTTTTTTTACCTCCTCCGTCCGCCCTTGGCGGACACCTCCTCTAGAGGAGGATATAAACGGAGAGGTATTATCCAAATAAGAAAACTTATCAAGCAGATCGTCTCCGTCTTGTCTTTCCATTTTGGAATAATCCAACGATCGCCCATCAAGTCGTGGAGGCGTTCCGGTTTTCATGCGACCGCTTTCAAATCCTATTTGGACTAATTGTTCCGTTATTCCTTTCGATGCAGATTCGCCTGTTCTGCCGCCACCCAATTGTTTTTCGCCAATATGTATTATGCCGTTTAAAAAAGTACCGTTGGTAAGCACAACCGCTTTGGCTCTAAACTCAAGCCCCATGCCACTTACAACGCCTTCAACTCTTTTTCCGTCTTTACTAATAATTAATTCCTTTACCATATCCTGCCAAAAATCAACGTTGGGTGTTTGTTCCAGCATTTCGCGCCAAAGCGTGGCAAACATTTGCCGGTCGTTTTGTGTGCGGGGGCTCCACATGGCGGGACCCTTGCTGCGGTTAAGCATGCGAAACTGAATGGCTGATTTATCGGACACAATACCGCTGTATCCGCCCAAGGCATCTATCTCGCGCACAATTTGTCCTTTAGCAATGCCACCCATAGCGGGATTACAGCTCATTTGCGCAATGGTTTGCATGTTCATGGTAATGAGCAAAACCTTAGAGCCCAGGTTGGCTGCGGCGGCCGCGGCTTCGCAACCGGCGTGACCGGCGCCCACAACTATAATATCGTACTGATCTTGCAAAACGATATAAAGGTAATAAAATTAAGGGCTGCATATATAATACCAATAGCAAATATATTGTAGTACAATATTTAAAAAAATTGACACTGTTTTCGTTGCTGATTTCACCATAGCCGTTTGCCATGTGTATAATCAGCGCCTAAATCTTGCCCATTTTTTGGCCAAAATCTTTAGCCTAAAATATATTTGCAGTTGGTATAAGAAGGTCCAAATTGTTAATTCGCTTTTTTTGGGAAATTATTATGGAATTTGCCTGTAACTTTCATCTTAATTTAAATTATACTGTTATGATTAAATTACTACTCGCCGCTTCACTCTTATTTTCGTTAAACTTTTTAAATGCGCAAAACGATTTTAAAGTTTACAAACCTCAATTACAAGGCAGTTATTCATTGCAAAACATGCTACAGAATTTAGTCGGCGACGGCGTTGTGTTGAAAAATTTCAGCGTTTCAAAAACGTGGAGTGATGAGGCCTTTGGTTATTTTGAAGACGGAAAATCGAGACTCGGAATGAAAAAAGGTTTGATACTCACAACAGGAGGAATAACAGGTTTGTGCGGACAAAACACAAAGCCCAACATGAGCAATTATACCCACGAAACAGCCGATCCAAATTTTAGAACATTGGGAAAACAATCTGTTTATACTTCGGCAGATCTTGAAAAATTTTTAGGCAACAATCAAAAAACATTTGATGCTGTTGTAATAGAAATGGATATTGTACCCACCTCGGATACGTTGAGTTTTAATTATGTTTTTGGAAGTGAAGAGTACGATGAATTTGTTGGCAGCACGTATAACGATGTGTTTGCTTTTTTTATTAGCGGCAAAGGTGTTGAGGGGCAAATAAATTTGGCTGTTGTGCCGGGCACAAAAGATCCGGTAAGTGTAAACAGTATTAATAACGGATCAAACTCAACTTATCACGCACGGCCAAGCCATTCTACTTATTACGTAAGTAATATGGATGGGAATTTAGGAATTGAGTACGACGGTATGACCAAGTTAATGGAAATTAAAAAAGCAGTTACGCCTTACGAAACTTACCATTTAAAATTAGCCATTGCCGATGTGGGCGATAACGCATACGACAGCGGGGTTTTAATTGAAGGGCACAGCATTGTAAGCTACGAAAAAAGTTACAGCGTGCTTTATAATAAAAGCGAATCTGCCATTAGCGAGCCGTACAAAAATTTACTGAACGCTTTGGTAAAAGAATACAAAACAAAAACAAACAGTAAAATAAGTATTACCGGCCACACCGATAACGAAGGAGAATTAGATTTTAATAAAGAATTAAGTTGTAAAAGGGCCAACGAGGTAAAAATTTATTTATTAAATAACGGCGTGGCCGAAGATCGTTTGGTGGTGGATTGCAAAGGAGAAACTATGCCGGCTTACGATAATAAAAGCGACGAAGGAAAACACATGAACAGACGGGTTGAATTAAAATTACTGGGCAACGATGTAAAATACACTTATATTAAAAAGAACGAAATTATTGAAGGAGAAAAATCAAAATTAATAAACAATGTGCCCAATCCGTTTTCGGGCAATACGATTATTAACGCGTATATTTTAGAGAGCGCCAAAGAAGCTAAAATTTTGATCACCGATATTAGTGGCAAACAAATTAAAACAATTTATCTTTTAGAAAAAGGCAACGCTTCTGTTTCGTTGGAAGCGTATAATTTATCTGCAGGCATTTACATGGCAACACTTTTGGTTGACGGTGAAGGGGCCGGTGCCATAAAAATGATCTTACAGTAGTTCGGGTTAAAATCACTTTTCATTTTAACGCTGAGGGCGTTTGGTATTATTTCTTATATTAGCGTGTCTAATACGAATAGCGCCTGAAGAAGATCTGCCTATATTTTTTTATCCTGTTTTTGGCGATCCGCGTTTATGGCATTCCGCAAAGTTTACATTCGCTTGTAAAAGAATTTCACACAAAATACAGCGCTCAGAGTAAATCAGATTTTGTTTCGGATACAACGTTTTTAAATTATGCGCACGCTATCAGCAAGGGTTTTTTGACCATTAACGATCTGTTCAGCGCTTTAAAATATAATAAAATTGAACAGCAGTTTTACGACAAAATAAAACAATACTCAAACAACAAAACGTATTTAAACAGGGTGTTGTACGAATGTGTGTATTCGCGCATAATGATTCTTGAACGAAAAGAAAGTTACAACGAAGCCTTAGATCTTGCATACGCATTATTAAAAACCTGTGAAGAAAATAAACAGGACATGCAGTGCGCCGATATTGAAGAAGAGATCGGTTATATTTATTATTCCTTCGAAAATTTTTCAAAAGCACTGGTGTATTTTAAAAAATCGCACGAGGTATTGCTCAAAACCACCCATAACGCTTCTAAAATTGGCGGAAGCTACATTAATCTTTACGCGGCTTACGCTTCAATGGGGGATAGTATTACCGCCATTAAATATTGTTTTAGCGCGCTTAATTTTTTTAAAAAAATAGATCACAAAGAGGGTATGCGTGTGGCTTACGGCAATTTGGCCATCTATTATCAGAACATAAATACCGATAAGGCGCTTTCGTATATTCTTCAGTCCATGTCATTACGGAACGGATCTATAGATTTTTTAAATCCGGGGTTAGACGAAAATAGTTTAGGAAATTTATATTTTAGGAAAGCAAAGCTGGAAAAAAATCCGGTTAAAAAGAAAGCTTTATTAATGGAGGCAGAGACCTCATTCGAGAAAGCAAAACGAATTGCTACGCTCACAAAAAGCAAAGGCACTTTAAAAGATTGTTATCGCAGTCTTGCTGTTTTAGAAAAAGAAAGGGGTGATCTGGTAAAGGCATACGATTACATAAACCTTTATACAATTTACAAAGACAGCATTTTAAAAGAAGAAAACACGGGCAGTTCTTTAAAATCGGCACTTAGGTATGAGTTTGATAAAAAAGAGCAAAAACAAAAATTGTTAGCAGAGCAAAACCAGGCTGTTAAGCAATCCGCATTTGAAAAACAAAAAATTCAAAAAAACTTTTTCATCATAGGTTTTATACTTGTTTCGATTTTCGCCATTTTTATTTTCGTGGGGCTGCGGGCAAAACAAAAAGCGAATAAAATAATTATTGAGCAAAAAACAGAGGTGCAAGATCAGAAAATGATAATTGAACAAAAGCAATCACAATTATTACAAAGCATCCATTACGCACAAAGTATTCAAAATAATTTGTTGAAAAGCGAAACTGATCTTCAAAAAATAATTCCAGACTCCTTCATTATTTTTAAGCCTCGAGATATTGTGAGCGGCGATTTTTATTGGTTCACTAAAACCGAGGCCGGAGATATTATTATTGCTATTGGCGATTGCACCGGGCACGGGGTTCCGGGAGCATTGCTGAGTATGATCGGTATTACATCGTTGAATGAAATTGTGAACTTTCAAAAAAAACACGACCCCGGCGATATTTTAAAAGGCCTTTCGGTTTACATGCACACTACTTTTTCAAAAGACCGCCATTCTAAAATAGACGGCATGGATTTTTCAATTTGTAAGATCTCTGCGGCAAAAAATAAACTATATTTTGCGGGCGTTAATCAATGTTTGTATGCTTTTAATGTGGGGTCAGGGCTTTTAAAAATTGAGCCGCAAGTAAGCTCTATTGACGGGATCTTTGATATTTCGGGAAATGATAAAATAATTTCAAAAGAAATTGATGTGGTTGCCGGAACCTGTTTTTATGTTTTCTCCGATGGTATTATTGATCAAATAGGCGAGCTTACCGGAAAAAAATATTTAAGCAAACGTTTTGAAGAAAGTCTTTTTTCTGAAAAAGCTACAAGCTCGGTCGTTGCGCAAAAAGAAGTGATCTTGTCATCCTTGGGCGAGTGGCAAGGTAACTTTAAACAAATTGATGATATCTCGGTTATTGGCTTTAAGCTCTAACCTATTTTACAGCTTCCTCTAGTTTCTCCGATTTATCTTCGCTGTATTTTCCGCTTACAAAATCAACCACTTTTCCTTCTTTATCCAAAACAAAAACGTAAGGCACTTTTACATCTTCGGCTCCCAATATTTTTGCCTGTAATTTAATATCGCATTTATCGGTATCCATAATATATGGCCAAAACGCTTTATCGGTGGTTGATTTAAATTCTTTGGCTACCATTTTTAATCCGCCAATAACGGGTAAAAAGAAAAAATTAACGTCGTGCGATTCCGACATATCCATGCTGTGTTTTCCTTTTTCCTTATTCATAAATGTATCGTACAGCGGGTTCAACCATTTTTTTAACTCATCTTCTGCCGCTTTATTAAAGGCTATTGCCACTACTGAGTATTTTCCGTTACTCATTGGCAAATTCATGCTTTTTTCTGACAAAGAAACGCCGATAATGGTTGGAAATGTTTTTCCTTTTTGTGCCGCTACACTAAGGGTAATAAATAAGGCGCTGAGGGTAATTAGTTTTTTCATTTTGTTGATTTATAAATTAAATGTCTATTTTTTCTATTCGTTGTTGGTGGCGTCCGCCTTCAAATTTTTCGCTTACAAAAACATCAATGCATTTATATGCTTCTTCTTTGCTTATATATCTGGCAGGTAAAACTAAAATATTTGCGTCGTTATGCTGACGGGCCAATTTTGCTATTTCCGCACTCCAACAAAGCGCAGCCCTAATGCCTTTGTGTTTATTGGCCGCCATATTTATGCCATTGCCGCTGCCGCACATTAAAATTCCAAATTCTACCTCTTTGTGCAAAACTGCCATGGCTACGGTGTGCCCGTAATCGGGGTAATCGGCCCTTTCTTCGCTATAACAACCCTTGTCTATTACATTAAAATTATTTAATTTTAGGTAAGCAATAAGTTCTTTTTTTAATTCAAACCCTGCGTGATCGCTACCTATAGCAATATTTTTTGTCATATTTAGTATAAATGAAGGTAAAATTAATTTTATTTAAAAATAGTATTCAACGTTGATAAACTTTTTATTTTTAACTGGCTGATTATGAAC
>JANYBY010000300.1 GCA_025360565.1 Bacteroidota bacterium | reverse complement strand
TAAGTTTCAGAGGAAAACGAATTACCTTCTCCGTCAAAACCACAGGCAGATCCATAGTTTAACTTTGTCAAAGTATCTTTTAATTTAAAGACCCTGTAAATCTCACTTTCTTTCGTCTTGAAAAGCAATAGTGTGTCTTTTGAAATAACAATCCCAAGTCCTGGAACTACTGTAATTTGTTTTGTCTCTTCATTTTGTTTTGATTCCGGTCTACAGAAACTGAACAATAATGTCAATAGTGGAAAAAGAAATATTTTTAGTTGTCTTGTCATGTAATTACGCATAACTAATGCATACCCGCCACAAACCTCAGCTTAAACGCCACTTCCGTCAAAGCCCTTCTGCCTGCGTGATCTTATTTTCAGCAACTGTATAAAAAGCAGTTTGCACGGTATTTCTTTTTTCGATATAAGTTTTATAATCGGAAGTAACATTTTTTCGGGCGGTAATAACGTTTTCCAACGTATCGTTTAAGCCCATTAATAATTCTGTGCTTTCTCTGATAGCATAATTTCGTCCGCCCGATGCGGTTAAGTAATCAACCACTTTATTTTTTATACAGTACGCGCTAAACAGCGGATTTGATTGCTGATTAACCAAGATCCTTAATCCGCACACCTCGGCAATGGACAGATCTAATACATCATCAAAAAAATAAGCTACTTCGTGCGGTTTAATATTTTCTTTTTCGCACAAATAATTTAGCGCAAGCATTTTATTACCCACTTTAAAAAAAGAGTAATTAAAACATTCGCGTTTACAAAAGTATAAGGCTGTTTCGTTTTTTTCGCCGCTGATAATGGCCGTTATTGGCAACTGTCTGGCTTTTAAAAAGTGGGAGTAACGCAACAAATTAGTACCCATGCTATCTATCTCACTGAAATTACTGCCGCCACTGGCATTTTTTGTACCGTCGTTAAAAACGCCATCCCAATCAAACACAAATGCTTTTATGGTACCCAGTTTATTTTTTATCTGGTGAACCGGGGTAATAAATTTTCCGCCAAGCTCTGTATATAATTTTTCTACGTCCATAAAGGCGGAAATATTAATTTACGATTTTAGATCCTGAATATCTAACATGCCAACAGGCTTGCCGCCATTGGTAACCACAATGGTATCTACATTTGTTTTCTTAAATAAAAGATTGGCTTCGTTCAAAAGTACATTGCCGTCAATAGTAATTGGTTCGCGGTATTCAAGATCGCTTAGTTTTTTCGATAAAATATCCCTTCCTTTTTCGCCCAACAATTTACGTAAGCTGCCATCGGTAAATACGCCTTTAATGCTTCCGTCTTTTTTAATTACGGTAATGGCACCAAAATTAAATTCAGTTAATTTAATAATTGCATCAGTAATATTTGTGTCTTCCGGAACAATTGGATTAACGCCGTTGATAGCTTCTTTTACTTTTACCATCATTAAACGCGTATCCATAATGAATTGATCGGTGCCAACGGTAGTAAAATTATTTTCGGTTAATTGTTTTAATATTTTTAGCGGAACAGTAATGGTGTGCACGCCAATGTTTATCGCATTGCGAACGTGTTCAACCGTTCTTACAGATGAGAACATAATTTTTGTATCGTAACCGTAAATATCAACAGCGTCAACACACTGTTCAACCAAAGCTAAAGCGTCGTGCCCCTGATCTTGTAAACGTCCCACAAGCGGACAAACATACGTAGCGCCGGCTTGCATGGCCATGTATGCTTGCTGTAAGGTGTAAACCAAATGCACATTTACCAAATAACCTTTATCGCGTAACAATTTACAGGCACGAACACCTTCTAAACTTACCGGAATTTTAAACACAGTTTTTGTAGGATCCAATCCTAATTTTATTTGTCGTTCGGCTTCGGCTAAAACTTCTTCGGCGGTATTTCCTAAAGCTTCTATCTGAAGCACAGGAACAATTTTACTTAATTTTACAATGGTGGCATCAATATCGGTAATGCCTTCCTTTTGCATAAAAGTAGGCGTTGTAGTTAAGCCGTTTAAAAAGCCTAATTTAAATCCCTCTTCAATTTCTTTAAGGTTGGCCGAGTCTAAATATAATTCCATAAAATAATTCTAATAAGCCGTAAAGAAAGGTAAAAAAAACGAATTTTCCTTGACCGATTTTGAACAGGAAAAAGGGGATATTTTTCCTTATGAAATCAATTAACCATAAATTTTCTCGTAATTTCTGAAACGCCAAATTTAAAAGACATAAAATAAATTCCTGAAGGCAAATTTTCGGCATTAAAGTCCAGTTTATTTTTTCCTTTCGTTAAAAGAATTGATCTTTCGTTCATCATAGTGCCGAGTGCGTTGTAAATAAATAATTTTCCTTCGCTGGTAATTTCAGAATTAATATTAATAGTTCCTTTTTCATTTACGGGATTTGGAAATAATTCGAAAGAAGAAAATGATGAAAGTTGTTCGTATAAACTTGTAGGGGGATTAAAATTGAAAGTGATCTGACTTGAATCGCTCAAGGTAGAGGTATTAAAAAAGGTATACTTTACAATGCTATGGCCTACGGCATCAGCCTCAAAAAGCTGAGCCCATAAATAGTTATAGTTTTGCGAAGCGTTTTGCCCTGCAGCCAGTTGAAAAGAATAAGTAAAGGTATATGGAGAAAGACAATTGGAAGCCGCAAAGGCCGTGCTGGTACCGTTTGCAAACAATAAAATGTCGTAGCGTTTAATGATAATAGTTTTTGTGGATACGCTTACATTTTTAATATCAATGCTGTGCTGTGTGTTTCCACCTGCCATTGTAGTAGCGGTTATTACTGTATTAGGGGCCAGAGTAGCGGAAGTTACCATGTTGGTTAACTGTATACTTGTTTGCGAAAACAATTTACAAGCGGCAAAAAAAAGTAACAGGCTGATTTTTTTCATGTGACTTTGGTTCTTCTTCTAAAATTACAACATTTTTGGTAAGCTATACTAACTATTAAATGAATGCATGGAAAAAACAAATATTTGAGCCTAAAAAACGGGAATTCGCTTAGTTAAAACTTTCATAAATAAAAAAGGCTGCCTTTTCGAGGCAGCCTTTTTAAATATTAAAAATTAGTTTATTTAGAAACAGTTAATTTTTTTACAATAGAACCTTTTTCTGTTTCTAAGATCACATTGTAAATTCCCGAAACAAATTCTTTCGCGTCAATTTGCACATTGGTTGTGCCTTCAGTCAGCGTGACTTGTTTGGAGATCAGTAATTGCCCGAGTGTATTTATTACCATAACTTTTGCGGATGATGATCTTACACTATTAACCATAATAGTTGCATCGCCGTTTGTTGGGTTCGGATAAAGATCAAAAGCAATGTTGGTACTCTGATTTTTAGTAACGTTAACACCGCTGCCCTGTGCTAAATTAATATTATCTACGTAAAGATTATTTCCGAAATCGTTTGTTGCGCGGAAAATAATTAATGCGTTTGGATTATTTGATAAACTTGGAATTGCAATTGTAGCGGTGGTCCACTGGTTTGCGGCTACCGCCACAAAGTTAACCGTAGTGGCAGGTACAGTGCCTAACTGACCGGCAGTTTTAGAAAATACCGATGTCCAAGTTAATCCGCAATTGGTAGAGTACAGTACTTCCAGTTTATCGTTAGAAAGTGCGTTAGCCGGCCCGCAAGGGCAAGGGGCGTAAGCGTAATCAAAATTTAAAACCGGAACTGTAACACCTGTAAGATCTGTTGGCGGAAGGTATAGATCGTCCACATCGCCGGATACGCTATTATTGTAAAAATCATATTTTGAAGATTCAGAAGAGGTGGCGTAACCACCGCAGGTTGTAACCCTGCCCCAGGTATAAACACCAGCGTCAGAGTTCAGTAAACCCCAGTTTGCAGGCGGGTATGCGCCCATTACAAATCCTTCGGTAACAGGTGCCGGTATATAAGCAGGCTCAGCTACAAAACTATATTTGATAGTATTGTTGCCGGTATACATATCTCCACCACTCACGTTAGTGATATTATAAGAGTAAGAGTGTGTGCCACCTGTTGTAGTATAGCTTGGCATTGTAATAGTTGTTGAAGCACCAACCGCAAGGCTACCCAACCAGGTATAAGAAGCGAGGGCAGTAAGGTCTTTATACGGATTGATTGTCATATTCGTGATCGCATTATTACCTGTGTTTTGAATAACAATTTGCGGATTAACTGAATTACTGCAAACAGTAGTTGGTATATTAACCGCTACAGCTTTAGCATCGTTAGCCAATGGCGGGCCATCTACAATGAACGATTGTAAAACTTTTCTATTACCATCATCTTGTATAAATCCTACAAAAGCGATCTCGCCCTTTTGTTGAATATAAGAAGGTAGAACGCAATTTACAGTGAAGGTTTGTGTTTGTCCGTTGATCCATCCTGCTACCATTGGTGTACCCGCTTGTATGGTTGGAAAAGATTTTCGTACAGGATGGTAAAAATCTTTTTCGCCATTGGTACCCGGAGGAGATGCAAAGTGCACCTCTTTTTCTACCATTACCATTCTAAAAACCAATGAACCTACAGCAGTAAAATTAGCCGATGCTTGTATGTTCACAGTTAATGTAATGGCGGTATAAGTTGGGCTCCATGCCGTGGCCATGTTAATGGAAAAAGGAGAGGTATAGGATGAAGCGGCATTTATAATTGTATTATTCATGTATGCAGGATGATCGCTTGCAGCGCCAAAAACCATTTGACTTTGTCCGTCGATACGGCCATTAGGAGCGGAGTTAACCCCGTAACCATATGTGCTATAACGCCAGGTAATTTCGGGCTGGTTTGTTTGGTAAAGCGACCAAGTATTTGAGGGAGCCGAAGGGATGGGCACCTGCCATTTTATGGCAACAATTTTATTTTGGTTAATAGCCTGTTTTAATAAGGCGTCTAAACCCGGATTTGTAGAGGCACAGGGCCCGCAATTTTCACCGGTAAATTCTTCATATAATACTAAGCGCGGTGTTTGTGCAATAGCAATTACACCTGAAAGCATTAAACTTAATGTTAGTAATGTTTTTTTCATTTTTAGTTGATTATTATAGTAAAGATAATAAAAAAACGAACAGTTTAAAATAAAAAAAGCAGACATTTAAGGCCTGCTTTTTAAAGTGTTTTTAAAAATAAATCTATCGAACGATGAATTTTTTAGTGGTTGAAGAACTGCCGAATTTTAAATTCGCAAAATAGATCCCCGAAGGCAAATTCTCAGTGTTAAAATCAATTTTATTTTTTCCTTCAGTTAACGAAACAGTTTTTTCATTTATAATTGCGCCTAACGCGTTATAAACATAAAATTTACCATCAATTACTTTCGTGGAATTAATTTTTATAGTTGCGTTATCACTAACCGGATTCGGTGATAATTCAAATGAAGAAAGAAGTCCGTTATTTTCATTTATACCGACAGGTTGGTTGTACGCGATCGTTACTTGTAAAGAGTCTGTGCGCTGGTTAATGTTTATAAAAGTATATTTAACAATACTCAAACCTGTTGTGTTAGCTTCATCCAAGTCGGTAACAAGCATATTAAACGCAACGGTTGATGAAGAAGCGCTGGCACCAGCTGCAAGAACCAAGGTTCCGGCAGAGTCGGTGCTTGCGCCCCAACAAGAACCTGCAAAACAAAAATAAGCGCTGGCGGTACTTGCTCCCGCGGCATGAAGCATAATGTCGTATCTTTTTACTTTGTAAGATTTAGTAGAAGATCCGATGTTCTTAACATCAAAATATACTTTTACGTTTCCTGAAGCAGTAGTTACGGCCATAACAGTACCATTGGCAGCTACAGGATTTCCGCTTTCGGTAATTTGTATGCTTCCTTGCGAAAAAGAAGTCAGAGAAACAAATGTTATTAAACTTAGTAATAGTTTTTTCATTTTTGTCTTATTAAATGTTATGGTACAAATATAACAAAAAAAGCCGGCTCAAAAAAGCCGGCTTTAATATTAAATTAGTTAAAAATTACTTGGTAACGTTTAATTTATGGTTAACTGAACCATTTGGGGTTGAAACGTTAACAAAATAAACACCTGCAGCCCAATTTTCAGTATTTAAACTGATCGTGTTTTGACCTGCGTTTAGGTTATTATTGTTTGAAGCATAAACTTGCTGACCAATACTGTTAAGCACAGCAATGTTTACAGTTTCGTTTTGAGATAACTCAATAGATAAGTTAGTTGAACCTACAGTTGGGTTAGGATATAAACCTACATTATTAATGTATAATGCAGAACCTTTCATGCTTGTGATAACAGCAGCAGTTTTGTAAAGTTTAGTATCCATTGAACCGTACTGGCCATTAGAAGTAATAATAGCAGTACCTCCAGATTTCAACACATAACCGCCAACGCCAAAACCACCATTTACACCGTCTCCATATGCATCAAGAACAACTAATTTATAGCAATTGTTCGCTTGAGTAACGGTAAACGTTTTGGTATGCAATAATGTTCCTGCAGCACCTAAGTTAGTGAAAGGGCCATCTTGAGAAATTACAGCGTTTGTAATTTCGTCATAAACTTTCCACGAATCTTCAGTTCCATATTGATCTTGAGTAAAATCCATTTGCATGTTTTCGGCCGGAGCAGTAACATTTAAAAGAGGGATGGCGTTGTTGGCAATTGGATTGTTACCTGCAACTTGATCAGTTCCGCCGTTAACAGAAACAACATTAATTGCGATTGTATTATTAGCTACCGGAATAAAACTGATTGGTGGAAGATTAACCCTTAACGCCTGTGTTTGCGGGGCAACTGAACCTGACCAAGTATAATTGGTTGGGGCACCGCCATTAACTGCATAAGAGAAAACCGCACTTGTTACAGTTGAGCTTCCTAAATTTGAGAAAATGAATGAAGCAGCCGAGTTAGTTCCTGAACAAACAGCAGCCGGTGTAATTAAATTTGAAGTAGAAATATCCAAAGAGCTTGCGAAAGTTGCCAAAGTAACAGGGCCGTTAGCGGCGCTAACGATCGGCCTGTCAGTTTCAGTTACAAAAGCAGCTAACTCTAAATTACCTAACATACAAGGAGTGGTTTTACCAGCTGCACCGTAAGTTGGAGGAATAGTATAAGTAAGTACAGTTGTAAAAGTTGTACCCGCGGTTGTTACCGGAATAGTGATACCAAAGTTTGGAGATAATGCCGCACGAACAGCGTGGTTATGATTATAACTTCCATCAGGATTATAATTACTTGCATTATAAAGAGTAGGAGTGCCATAATTATGCTGAGGACCTAAAATTTTGCTTTCTAACAATAAAACAGTTAAAGAGTTTGTACCAACCGGGCTGTTTGCTGTATAATACACCTGAACAGTTACGGTTAAAACTCTGGTGGTTGCGTTTACTACACCTTCCAATGCAACGTTAACGTATGAAGGTAGAGCAGTAATACCTGCTGCAATTCCTGCCCAGTTAGTTCTGTCTTGCGCCATACCACCGGCAGTTTGCGGGCCAGCCCAAACACCACGATTAACATCACCTGCAGGATATCCTGCGATCAACATGCCTGCCATAGGATCAACTGCGTTACCATAAGCGGTTTTTAAATCCGGCTCACCAACTGCAACGTTTGCATACCCACCTGAGTGAACATTAATTAATACAACCTGAGTTGGGCTCGAGGTTTTAATCGCAGTTCCGGTCGCGTGTCCATCAGGACAGTAACCACAATAGATTCCTGTAAATTCTTCAATCACTGCTTTTCTGTTTTGCGGACTAGTGCTTACAGGCAGCTGCGCAAACATGCTTCCGGTCAAAGAGGCACAAGCAACAATCGTTAGTAAATTTTTTTTCATTGTAAATAATTTTTTAAATTGATTTAGTGTATTTATAACAAATATATCCATGATTAATGGTAATCACAAATTTTTTTTGTTAAAAGGGAAAATAATAATATTAAGTTAACTGCCTAAAAATGAGAGCGTTTAAGATGAAACTCAACAACTAAAAAAGGAACTAAAATTTTGCATATTAAAAGGGGAATAAAAAGAGGTTCGGTAACAAAAAA
>JANYBY010000239.1 GCA_025360565.1 Bacteroidota bacterium | reverse complement strand
GTCTTTATTCCTGTACTAATATTACAGAACGTTGAATCCGTAGAGACGCACGTTTCATCAACATAATAATAAGCTAATTGGAAGTTGCATTGGCTTGTGCTTGTATTAGCATCATCATAAAAGTTTCCAATGATGAAATATTTATATGCTGAATCAGCAATAAACGAACCTGAAATTTTTGTCCAGCCAAGACTATCAGTGATAATGGTATTTGAATGTATATGGGAATAATTGAAAGGAGGAGGCATAAACGCATCAAACACATTTTTAGAAAACCTAAAACCAAATTTATTTGAAGAACATAATTGAGGTGAAGAATCAGCTCTTGAGATATATGCAGATACATAATATTTTGTACCAACAGTTAATGTTTGAGTCAACGCTATGCCAATATATTCACGAAATCCACCCTGATAATATGTTATGATGCCAGCGTAACCGTTCCCATTTTTAGCATTTTGAAAACCAACGTAATTAGAAGGAACACCTAATCCAGGCGTTGAAATATTTGCGCAACCATTGAAATAATCTGGTGTTTGCCCAAAATTTAACCATCCAGTAGCAAAACCAATGTCATTTGTATTTGGGCAAGTAGTATAACTTTCAAAACTTGGATTTGGCACAAGGTTTGTTTGGCTATATGAGTATTTTAAAAGCAATACTAAAACTGGTATAATTATTTTTTTATTCATCAAACTAATTTATATAATTAGTTTGATAATAGCAAGCATCTAAGAACAAAAAGGTTAAATCGGTGTCGAACTAAAACAAGAGGCGGTAAAAAAATGACGAGAATAATAATGGAACAATGGTAAACAATGGAATTTAATGAAACAAATAAAGTGCATAAAATTCCTTTTATAAGCAAAGCTAAATATTAAACATGTAAGATTATTTGTTAAAACGGTAACTTAAAAGGTGCTAAAAGGAAACATTTACTTTTAATCCATTACACAGGATTTATAATCCTGCGGAATAAAAGAGAATGTAGGGATTTTAAGCACTACCATTACTTCGTCGCCACCCCGGTATCCTTGCGTTTCACTACACGGATCCATTGCCCTTTGTTGCGCGCAAACACTGAGTTATCATACATGGCTTCGGTATTTACGGCAGGCAAATAATATTTTCCTTCGTAAGCGGCATTTAACGTAATGTTAAACACTTTTGTTTCTGTATTTCTCAGATCAAAATAAGTTAACACTTTATCATCCTTAATATCCTGATACGTAAAATTAGTTGCTCTCACCGGTTCGTTCTCATCCAAACGTGAATTATGAATTTCCCATCCCGAAGGAATGTAAGTGGTCAAGGCTAAATTTTGAAGGTCTCCAACCAAGCCCATATTCTTTACAGTCACCTGCATCACAAAATCTTTTCCTTGCGATAATTCATCCACCGCGAGTTCCGCACCGCTCATATCCTTATACAACACGCTCATGGTAATATTTCCGTTGGCCTCCTCTTCCGAGCCAATAGCGGGTTTGCCACGGTTTACCAAGCGAGCATATAAAATTCCTTTACCGTTATTTTGAATATTAAAGTTGCCTGTTGCACCACTCTTAAAATCAATTGGTATTTGAACAAGAGATGAATTTCCTTTCAGGTTAATTTCTTTTCCGTTCACATTCACCACCGCCTGCATTGCGCTTGCGTCTCCATACTTTTTAATAAAGCTCGAAACGGCCACCAAACCAAAGGCGGTAGTTTGTGTGCTTAACCAATTTTTTGAAGATAAGGTTGCCGATATTTTTTTAAGCTGAGCAAAGGCCTGTTGTTTTTTATTCATTAAACATAAAACTTCAAGCACCATTGCTTCATCTCTATCGGATGAACCGTAGGTATAATAATTTACGGCGTAAGGCGAGAACGATGACGAAGCAGTTGCAATTAATTTTCCTGCTTCATCTATTTGTCCCATTTGCGCATAAGCAGCCGCCAATAACCAGCGCGCCTGGTTTGATAAATTACTGAACTCGCGCAAACGGTTCATAGCACTAAGGGCAGGGGCTCCGGCAATGGACAAAGCATATAATCTGTAAGCTTGCACCATGTCGTTATTGAAATAAGAATTTTTATTTACTTCAAAATTTAAGGCAATGCCTTGCTGATAATTGATCCAGTTCTTTTTAAAGTTTTGCGGAAGGGTATATCCTTTTTTCTCTGCCAACATCATAAAGTGCCCCGAATAAGTGGTGCCCCAATCGTTGGCATCGTTCATGCCTTGCCAGTAACTCATTCCGCCATTCGGCAATTGAAATTTGTATAATTCGCGAATACCGCCTTTAATATTATTTTCAATTTCCGTTTTTCTTTCCGGGGTCAGATCCATAATATCACTCAAATACAATTGCGCGAAAGTTTGAGAAGTGGTTTGCTCAACACAACCATGCGGATAAGTAATTAAATAATGCAAACGTTCTTCGAGATTGATCGGCGGAATGGTGGAGAGCTCCAACATGCCGGTATTAGTGCCCGCCAGGCCTGTTGCCGTAAAATTCTCTTTTAATTCTTTCCCCCCATCAATATAAAAATCTTTTATACTTGTTTGGTAAGGGTTCGGATTTCTTACATCCAATTCAATCTCATAAACCGCGGTAAAGCCGCCGCCCGTAGCGGTTATTTTTGCTTTGCCAATGCCCGTCATATTTTTTACTTTAATATCGAATGCCACCATTTTTTCGTCGTTGGCTCCAATACTAACGGTTTTGGCATTGCCGCCAATGGTTTGTAATAAACCGTTCACTTCTAATTTTACTTCGGTATTGCCCACGTTTTTATCGCCGCCAAAAATGGTTACCGGTAATTTTACTTCTTCGGTAACACTTAATACCCGGGGTAAGGTCCCTAAGATCATCAGCGGTGCTTTAACCGGCGTTGTTTTTTCGGCCATGCCATAAGCGCCTTTTGTGCCCGCAATTACCATGGTGCGCACAGATCCTATGTACATTGGCATTTGAAAGGAAATAGTTTTCTTTTCGCCTTTACTCAATTTAAAAGGACCAAAAAATCTTACCATCGGTTTAAAACGGTTTGCTTTTGCACCGTCTTCATCGGCACCGCTGCCGTCGCCACCCACATTTAAAATGCGTTCCAACTCAGTACCAAAAGCTCCGATCACGTTATCATACAGATCCCAGGTTTTTACACCTAATGCTTCTTTGGCGTAAAACGAACTCCACGGATTAGGAGTTTTAAAACGTGTAATATCCAACAAACCTTCATCTACCACCGCAAGGGTAAAGGCCATTTCTTTTTCATTTTCTTCGCTCACAACTATGTCCACTTTCTTTTCAGGCATCAACGTGGCGGCCATATTTATTACCGGTTTTAAATGCGTTTCAGGATCATCAATATTTATTGGCACCACGCCGTATAAACGAATTGGTAAATCGTTGGTTCTTGCATGCGGCTGCATAAGCGATACGTGAACATACACGTTTGGCGCCATTTGTGGTGTTACTTTAAATTTAAATACCGTGCTTCCTGTTTCGGTTTCAAGCCAATGGGCTTCTAATACTCTGCTTCCGTTTTCAATAGTAACTAAAGCGCGGCCACTTTGAGGCGAAGGAATTGTTACGCTTACTTCCTCATCTGTTTTATAAGAAGTTTTATCGGTTGTAAATTGCAGCATGTTCGAAATAATTTTATTATCGCTGCCGCCATCGCGTTCCATCCAATTGGCCCAGTCAAAATAAGTTATTGCGGTGGTAACATGTCCGCCATCCAGATCAATGATGCGAATTAAATAACGCCCCCACTGATTTTCTTTTATATTCACTTTTATTTTAGCACTACCGCCTTTGCTCGAAAAATTTTCTGTCTGCACCGGCTTGTGGTACTCATCATTGGCGTAATTGGCTAAGTCGTTATTGTACTGATCCCACCACCAGCGCCATTCTAATTTATACATCTCAAATTTTAAATTTGATCTGCTTACAGAATTGCCTTTGTGATCAACGGTTGCTATCTCAACAAAGTGATCTTTGCCTGTATAAAGGATTCCGGTATTTTTTTCGCCCTGCGGTAATTTTACACCGCAATAAAAATTAAACGGAGAGTAGGTCATGGAGAATCTGTCGATGCTGAACGCGCCGCCTTGTTCAAATACGCGTGTAGTGAAATTTGCTTTTAAAAAGCCGGGTGCATTTTTTTGAAGATCTAAATTCAATGGGAAAGTCGCATTGCCATGATCATCCACTTTACCATCAAAAACAACAATGTTCTGAGTTTCAAAATTGCGTGTATTATCATCAAAGTTATAGTCTTTAAATTTTTCAAAATAAGTTCCAGCACCGCTGAAAGTTACGCCTATATTCGCAGGCAGTTCATGTGCCTCTGCCCCTGTAAGCCACGAGGTGTGTAGCTTAACATCGGTTGGTTTTGTACCCACAATTAATTTATTGTCACCAATATTCACCTCAATTTTTAAACGATTTGGCATAATTGTTTCAATGCGTACGCTTTTGTAAAATTTAATGGAACCCACTTTTACTTCCACATTCCACAAACCGGTTGGTACATTTTTATCGGTGGCGGTAGCAAAATTATAAAAGCCGTTAACACTTTTGTTACTAAGTAATCGTTTGTATAATTGGCCTTGCGGATTTGAAAGTTCGAAACTTACCGGATGATTTGCAGGAATGTTGCCGAGTTTATCTTCTAAAATAAATGTCAAAAACAAACTATCTCCCGGGCGCCAAACGCCACGTTCACCATAAATAAAGCCTTTTAAACCTTTTCTGATCGCTTCGCCGCTCACATCATACATACTTAGCGAAAGTGTTTTTCCATCATCTAATCTTAAATAGGCACGCTGCTTATCTTTTTTCGCGACAATAAAATATGGGCGCTGAGTTGCCGAGATAAAAGATTGCCCATCCTTATTTGTTTGGGTTGATTGAATTAATTGTTTTTGATAATCGTATAGTTCAATGGTAACATCGCTGATCGGTTTTGTAGTGATCAGATCATTTACCACAGCGAAATAACTTCCGTCATTTCCTTTTTTAAACGTTAAACCAAGATCGGAAGCTAAAATGCTTTTTGAAATGGTTCTGTTGTATTGCGTGTAATAATAACCCTTGCACGGATTGTCACGATCGCTATAGTCGTAGCTTTCTCCATCGTATTCGCCACCTTCATAATAATTGTTGTAAGAATATTCATCGTAATAACCGTAAAACGAAACTTCCTCTTCTTCCGGTTCTTTTATTTCTTCCATTTCAAATTTACCATCATCGGCATTACCAAGGCAGGAATAAGTTGAATACGATTTTTTCATCCCAATATAAACCTTATAAATAGCGCCGGGCTCGGCTTTAATTAAACCCGAAAGATCTAAGGAGAATTTTTTCCATACACCAAAATCAGCCGGGTTAGTGATGCCAAGGTTAATACGTTTTTCAATTACTTTTTTACCAACCTGTGCTAAATTGCTGTTGCCATCAAGATCGTTGCTTTGTAAAAACTGCAGCACATTGTTTTCGTAAATTTTAATGATCTTAACGTCCACCGCTCTTAGATTAACGGTTTCAAAAGGCATGGTTAAACCGCCGCCGGATGGTAAAATGTTTCCTTCGCCAATAAATCGAATGGCGGGTTTTACTTCGCTAAAAACTACATTGTGTTTTGATTCTTTGCCCAATTTTTGTCCCTTCGAATCAATTACGCTCGAACTAACGGTTAGCAGGTATGAGCCAGATTTTATATTGTTTGGATAAATTAAAACATGATTGTTGTTTACAATATATTTTATGTCGGATTGTTTTTTCTTATCGTTATATTCGTTCTGACTGCTCGTGTTATCGGCTTTTGTTAAACTTATCTGATATTCTAAACCCTGGCTTTGATCAACCGGATTTGAAAATGTAAGCTGAACAAACTGCTCGGCATCGTTGCCAACCTTTGTATTTAAAAGGGCAAAGGCGGCTTTTACAGGGACAATAAAATTTAAATTGGAAGCGTAAGTAAGATCAAGGGCTTTGCCGCTGCACTCTAAAGTTAATTTTGAATCTGAGTCGGCCGGGCGTTCAATGCTATCAATTACAAATTTGTGCGAAGTTCCTTTATCGTTATGCATCCATTTAACGGCAACAGATTTGTTATCGAGTTTTGCAACAAGTAATTGTTCGGCTACATCGGTATTAATAAAATCGGCCGATGAAATTGCGCCGGACAAACTGTAATAATAATAATCGTTGCTGCCATAAGTTTTGAGGTCGTTTGTTTCTAACTGAATAGATTGTTTTACGGCCGCAAATTGAAATTCAAAATCTTCCAATTCTTTTTTTACTTCCATTAATTTATCTAAATGAAAAGTGGCTTTGTAGGTTTGCCCCGGCTTTAAACGTTCTTTGGGTT
>JANYBY010000237.1 GCA_025360565.1 Bacteroidota bacterium | reverse complement strand
GCTGGCTAATGCCTGGCCGCCGTTACCAACTGCGATTATATGTGTAGCATCAAACCACTTTACATCGTTTAAAACAGGTGGGTTAAAATTATTTTCGGCTGAAGCAGAACCGCCGCCATTTGTTGTTCCGTAAATCAAACCGTTTTCTCCAACAATTTTAAGATTTGAGCCATCGCTTGCAACTGCAACAAATTTGTCTGTACCTGCAGGCAATGAAGTTACGTTGCTTAAAGACGAAGGGGATAAACTTGAAAACGCGATTCGTTTGTTAGCGCCGACGTAATATGCATTGCCACCTACAATGGACGTTCCCAAGAAATCATCAAACGTATTATTGATTGGGGTCCAGTTGCCTCCGTTATTATTAGAATAAACGATATGGTTGCTTGCCGGATTAACAAGATCTTTTTTACCCGCTGCAATTACATTGAATCCACTATTGGTTATCGTATTTAATTGAGTATTACTTTGAGTGATTCTCGTATCCCAAGTACTTGTAATTGAATTATATTTCAAAATAGTCCCATCAGTGCCCGAAATAAATGCACCGGTTCCATTTGTGGTTACACCCATTAACTGGGGCGGGGAAATTATTTGTGAAACATTATTGTAAACGGGGCTAAGTGGTGTGGTAAGTCCGGAATTGATTTGGCCTTGTTGATCAAGGAAATTTTCCCCACCGGCAATTAGGTTTCCGGCCCCATTTACAAAAACAGATTTAAAATTATTATTTGTATTCGTTAAAATTTGAGATGATGCCACAACCCCTGTTATTTTTGCTATGTAACCGTTATTACTAACGGCACAGACAGAATTAGATGCTGTTGCAAAAATTGAAGTATAAACGTAAGTTGGATTTAATCCAGTAACAGGAGTTAATACGTTTCCTGAAGAATTATATCTATAAATAAAGCTGTTAATACCATCATTGGTTAAAATATATCCTTCGGCAATTCCACCACCAATATCTTTTAGGTCAATGGCCATAATATTTTGGCTGATTGGAATAGCGGGAACAGTAGTAATTGCACTCCACGAACCTGTATATTTATTTAATTTAGCTGCATCTCCACCCGTAAAAACAGTAGAACTATTTACAACTTTAACACAGTTATAGGTTCCCGCCGGCATATTTGCTAATGTGGTCCATGTGTTAGATGCGTAATCGAAATATTTAAACGCTCCGCTTGGATTAATTGCATAAACTAAATTACTTGAAGGCAGTACACTAATTGCATTTATATTTGCCAATGAATTCGCAAGAAGCGATTGGTTATTAAATTGTGCGCCACTATTATAGGTTTGCTGTAATGTGCCGGAAGGTGATATAACAAATCCTGCAGTTGAAGTATAAAATTGCGCATCAATGATACTTGAATTTAATGGTGTTACATTTTCTATCCAAGAATTACCACCGTTAATACTCTTAAGAAGAGTTCCGTCTAATCCTACGCCGTAAATGGTAAATCCACCATCGCCGGTTACTTTCGTTAAACTAACAGTTCTTACGTTGTTGCTTGTCGCTGTCCAGTTAATTCCGTTAAAACTGAATATGCGGTTTAAACTACTAATGGCCCAACCGTTATTATTTATTACGTCTACTTTCACATCTACCAATTTTTCACCTGCAGTAAATCCAAAAACATTTAATGTTTTTACCCAAATAGTTCCGTTAGATGAGGAAACAAATCCGTTTCCATCTTTATCATAAACTACAATTTCTGGGCCTACATTATTTACTCTGTGGACTTTAAGTAATTCAGGTAATGATTCAGGGAAAGGAAGTACACTCCATACGGCACCATTGTTAGTTGTGGTTAATACCGAACCATTTTTTCCAATTGCATAATATGTTCCTGAACCAACTGAAATCACATCATTTAAGCTGGCCAAAGCCAAATTAGTAACCGGTATCCATGAATTGGATCCGGAATTAAATGTATATAAGAAACCATTCCCTCCATTATTAGAAACTAAAACACCATTGTTGCCATTAAACGCCATACCATTTACACTTTGATTATTCGGCACACCCGTGTAAACACCCGTTTTCCATATATTCAAATCTTCATTATCAGGAACGCTTTGATTCACCAATTGATTTAATGAATTGTATTTATAACCCGATGCGTAGGTATGAGCTGTAAAAACAGTTTGGGTTTTATTTAGCCTGTCTTGCATTATTTGCGACAAAATTCCGGAATTATCCGGTAACCGATTAACACCTTGCGGCGGAACAGTTTTTACAAGGTCACCGGCCTGATCATAATAATACAAAGTAAAATGATTTTCAGAATCGTAACATCTCATAAAGAAATCCTCATAAGAGTCAAGGCATTTTTTAATGTATTTTGCCTGAAAGTTTTTGCGAAGACTATCAAGATAATTGTCATAATTATATTCAGCTTCTTCCAAAGCGGCATTATACGCGTCCACGATACAGTCTGCTTCTTGCTCTTCTTCATTGGCTAATGGAATATCACAAGCCATTGAATTTGAAGGATCGCCGCATCCCATTAAGGAAATATCATCAATAAGA
>JANYBY010000229.1 GCA_025360565.1 Bacteroidota bacterium | reverse complement strand
AGTTAATGGACGCTACTATGTTTGGTATTGGCATTTTTGACCCGAATACAGAAAGGATAAATTTTAGCGGAGTAATGGAAAGCGGTAAAATTTTGGATGATTATTTTTACACCTTGCAAAATGGAGACAGGCCGGCTATTTGGTGTTTTACAAATCAAAAAGAATATGTAATTAATTGTTTTACCGATGAATTTGTAAAACAAAATAAAATTACCGATGTAAATATTTTAAAGGAGGCTCGCACTGAGTCTGTTATTTACGTGCCGGTAACACAAAACGATAAAAAAATTGGGGTTATAACTGTTCAAAGTTATCAGCCCAATGTGTATACAGATTATCACTTACAATTACTTAAAAGTATTGCAGTGTATGCCGCAATTGCTATTGACAATGCTTCTTTGTACAGCAATATGGAGCAGCGTGTAGCCGAGCGTACTGTTGAAGTGACCAAACAAAAAGAGCTGCTCGAAAAAAATTTTAACGACGTAAAACTCTCGGCACAAATTGCCAAAGATATAGCCTCTTCTTTTACCGTTGAAACAATTGTTGGGGAGGTGTACGACAATGTAAAAAGCGTAATTAATGCCGAGTCATTTGGCATTGGTATTTTAGATCCGGAAACCCAAAGTTTACGATTTGACGGCTTTATTGAAAAGGATGAAAAACTTCCCTTATTCGAATTCTCTTTAAAGGATAAGAACAGGCACGAAGTTTTATGTTTTAAAAATCAACAAGAAATTATTATTAATGATAATAAGATCGACTTCAATAAATATATTAAACAGCTAAAGGAACCTTTAGATATGAACGCGCCGGATTCTCAGGTGTTTTTACCTTTATTTACGAAGGAGAAAAAGATCGGGGTATTAACGGCTCAAAGTTTTAAGAAGAATGCATTTCAAGAGTACGAATTAAATATTTTAAAAAATATTGCACTTTCGGTGGCAACGGCACTTGATAATTTAAGTTTTTATCAGGATCTGGAATTGAAAGTAGAAGAACGCACCGGCGAAGTGCATAAACAAAAAATGCTGATCGAAGAAAAAAATAAAGATATTACCGATAGTATTAAATACGCTAAAATAATTCAACAAACCATTGCGCCTAATATTGATGACTTTAATCGAAATTTTACTGATAGTTTTATTTTATATAAGCCAAAGGATATTGTGAGTGGTGATTTTTATTGGTTCGAACATTTTGGCGAAACCACCGTTTTTGCTGCCGCGGACTGCACAGGGCACGGGGTTCCAGGGGCTTTTATGAGTTTAATTTGCAACGAAATAATGGACAAGGTTATTACCGAGCAAAAAGTACACGATCCCGCAAAGGCTCTCACACTAATAGATGAAAGGCTTGTGCGTTTAATTAAAAAAAGTTCAGAGGCAACGGCTAATGACGGAATGGAGATCGCCCTTTGTACGTACGAAAAAAGATATAAAATAATTTCTTTTGCCGGAGCACATCGTCCATTATTATTAATAAGGGATAAACAAATTATAGAGTACAAACCAAATATTTTTTCTATAGGAGGCAATACTGCCACGATCAAGAATTTTGAAATGGTAGAAATTAAGGTAAAGTCGGGTGATGTTGTTTATCTTTTAACCGATGGTTATTTGGATCAGTTTGGCGGCGAAAAAGGAAAAAAATTCATGATTAAAAATTTTAAAGAATTGGTATTGACTATTTCAGACAAACCGATGAAAGAACAAAAAGTAATATTGGATGAAACCTTTGAAGAATGGCGTGGCACCACAAGGCAGGTGGACGATGTTTGCGTGATAGGGGTGAGGATCTAAAGAAAAATGTAAAAGAATAGATTAATTCAGCGATCTGCTATTCAACAAGCTTGATCATTTTAAAAGGAAGCTTTATGATTAATTTATAATCTTCGCCTGCCAATAACATGTTTTCATCCGCTTCTTCGTAAAACCAATTAATAGTCACATGATTTCCGCTTTCGTGAATATGTTCTAACTTTTTAAGCATATCCAAAATAACTTTGGATGAACTTGAATTGTAATATTCTAATTTAATGTTTACGCTGGTAGATGCTTTGCTGAGCTTTTCATACTTCTCTAACGCATCAAATAAAGGATGATAAAATTCAATAGGGTTTTCGGGAATTGAGCGCCCGATAATTTCAAGAGTTCCGCCTTCAAGATCAAATGTAATGGTTGGAGTTTCGAAGGTGCCAACATTTGAGTAAATTTCCATAACAGTTTTTTTAAAAATTTATCTAAGATAGTTATTTTGTTATACAAACCAAAAAAGCCCGTTTTTTTTATATTTTTTTTCGACCAAATAGTATTTTTACCAAGGGAAAAGCGTAAAATTACAGCTTATCTAAATCATTTTTTGTAAGCTCATTTAATACATTTCCGGTATTTAAAGTGCCGGCGGGTTCAAATAACATAAGTGAAACTTCTTCTTCGGCAACCGGTTTATGTTCAACGCCCCTGGGCACAATTATAAACTCGTTTTCGGCAACTTCAACTGTTCTATCTCTGAATTCCATTTTTAATTTACCCTTCAAAACATAAAACAATTCATCTTCATTTTCATGCTTATGCCATACAAACTCACCTTTTAATTTGGCGAGTTTTACCTGCTGCCCGTTCAATTCTCCAACAATTCTCGGATTCCAATGGTCAGAAAAAAGAGAAAGTTTATTTTTAATGTTAATTGATTGCATTGCTTAATTTTTCGGAAATGGTAATTTATGAATTCTTAAAAAGGATAATTTATCCCAATAACCCCGCTGAAATTTTATTTTACTGTTTTCGAATTCAAAAAAACCACAGCCTCTTAAACCATCGGGGTCTTTCCATTCTAAAATGGCCCAGTTGCCATCTTCAAAAATATTTTCAATGATACATACCATGTTTGCAATGGCAAATTCATCCTCAAACATTTTTTTAATATTGTTTTTCCCAATTACTGGCGAGTTAGCAACCTGATGATTAATGGCATTCTCACTATAAAACTCGCTAAGTGCAACGGCATTAGCCGAATTGAAAACATCTACCCACTTTTTAATTGTTTCTCTTGGTGTCATAACTGCTTAATAATTTATTTACCATGTTTTTTATTACGGAATAGTGAAATTAATTTGGGTGCTTGTATTGGCTGTTCCCTGATTTGTCAAAGTAAACGTGGTGTTAGCAGTACTTATCCAATCGCCCGAATTTGCAACATTATTTCCATCGTTATCGTATAACGCATAAAAATAATAGGTACCCGGATGCATATAATTGAATGTAAAATTAAGATCGTTTGCGGCCAATACAACATACCTCGACCTGAATTTTAAATTAGCGGCATTAAATACAATACCGCTGAATAAGGGTTGTGTAGTTACTATTAAAAAAACTTTTTTTGTTGGAACGGGTGTGTAAGTATTAGCAAAAGAATACCCGGCATTTGTTTTTCCTAAATAAGGTTGTGCAGTTTCCGGATATGGATCGGAAGGAGAATTGTAATAGATCGCTTCAGTTTGTCCGTTAAATGTGGATGAGAAATCTTTTGTTTGAGTTTTTTTTGGAAAACTGAAATTTGTCATTGCCGGAATACAAGTTGTTGAATCCTGCAATTTGGCGCTCCACACCATGTGCGGAGAAGAACTTGGTAAGGTGTTGTATTTATTGGTATAAGATCTGATGTATAAACTGTCTGCTCTTAAAATTACTTCGGTGTATGCCCTTGTTTTTCCTTTTAGGATCTCGGTAAAACGGTAAAACGAATTTGAAACTGTTTCAGAAACACTGTCTGCTAAAAAATAAGCAACACGTTTCATTCCGTTAAAAGAGCCCCCGTTTCTAAAAGCAACTTTATATTGATTGTTATATAAAGCAATAAAGAAAGACATGTGGATATCGTTTAATGTGTCTAATTCATTTTTAGCCGAAATTTGATTTTCTGAAATAGGTCTAAAGTCAACTATCCACTCCGGATAACCGCCTAGCGGAGTTGTTGAAGTAACAGGCCCGTTCCAAATACCTTTAATTTTTTTTAAAACGCCATATCCAAAGATGTTATTTACATCCGGAGTGGGTGTAGAATTACCTGTAGTAGCGGGAGGCGGAGGCTCTTCTTCCGTTTTTTTAGTTTTGCAGCTTGCAAAAGCGATCAAGGCAGTTAAAAGAAGAATGTTTATTTGCATAGTATTATTTTGTTTACAAGTTAAAAATTTTATTCCAATACAATAAATCTTTGGCCCGTTATTTCATCTTTCACCTCTGTTTTTATTTTAAAATAATTAGCAAAATCAGTTGTTTGTTCTTTCGGACAAACTAAATACTTAATGTTATTCAGTTTTATAAAATCGATCTTATCCTGCAACGTATCCTTCACAATTGCATGATCGCTTAAATAAAGATTATATGGGCTTTTAGAAACACACTTTTCGAACTGATATTTGTTATTTGCCGGAATTTCTGCTGTGGCACTGAGGTTATAAGGCACATAAATATTTTGAGATAAAATAAATGGCACACAATAATATTCTAACGGATAACTTATTAAGAGATTTTTATAAAATGTATCGTCATAAAATGTGGCGCCCTTTATGCCTTTATCAAAACTATCACAAATGGTGTTGACCTCTAATAAATATTTTTGGGAAAGTTTTGGATCGTAATGGTCTGTTATCTCATATGAAAACCATGAATTCCACGCGTTAAAGATCAGTGAAAAAATAAAAATTACCGATATAAGATATTTAACGATACTTTGATGTTTTTCGCGATAAAGGAATATTATAAATAAAAACCCGAATAATACATGCCAAAGCACTAAAAGGTTGGTGTACAGCTGAAATGCGTCGTCCATTAAATAAAGGGTGTTACCAGCAATTGATCCTGCAAACCAAATTAAACAAAACAAAAGTAAAAGTGATCTTAATTGAACTTCCAACTTTTTTTTGATCCATAAATAAAAAAGAACAAGTAAGAACGGTAAATAGTTTAAAATAAAAATAAAAGGTTGGTGGCGAAATTTTAAAAACAACTCAATCAAAAAAACCTTTAGTCTGAAGAATGAGAAATTGTAAAGGTCTGTGTAACTCATTAGCGGTTTATCCAACCTGTAATTGAGATCATTCTTTTTTGTGATAAAGTAAAATAAACCAATACAGGCCATAACCATTAAACAATACAAAAATAACCGCCCATAAAACAACCGGTCGTTTTTTTTGAAAAAGATATTATAAATGCAGAACACTAAGATTCCAAAATAAACAGCAGGGGCAAGGCTTATGAAAAGCAGAGGCAAACATAATGCAACTATTAGAGCTTTTTTATTGTTATTTAAAACAAAAAGAATAATAACACTTAAGGTAAAACAGTATACTGCGGTTAATTTTCCGCCGTAACGTTCCATCATGCCTTCCATTACGCCGCTGAATCGGTAGAGATGAAAAACATTTTCTGCAATATAGATCGAACATACAAAGAGCAACAGCAATGCAATTAGTATTTGGGTGATTTTAATTTTGGTAAATCTTTCTGTTACTGAAAGAAAGCCAAATACCAAAACGCCCGAAAAAAAACTATAAGTGATAAGATAAAGTCCTAACGAATGATTGAAACCAAAAATTTTGCATACAAAGCCGTTTAGCCACAGATCGTAATAATGATATGGAGTTGGGAAGTTATATTTTTGACTTGCAAGGTTAGATGCTGTAAATGTATTCTCGTGCCCGGTGTTAATTAAACATTTTGAGATCTCCGCGTAAAAAAAACTATCTTTTTCTATGATATCAATTGGAAATTCAGCGATCTTTAATACAACACTTGCCTGCCATAAAAAAATGACTGCAATTAATGCCAATAAATTTGCAATAGTTTTTAAGTTTAAAATTGTACGTTGGTCTTGATTATTTTTAAAATCTGGATCGGTTGAACCTGTATTTTTTTTTGACAAATAACGCTCGATAAAAATAAAGGAGGCAATGAGTAAAAAAATAAAATTTATGGTTTTGCCGCCACTATAAACCAGCGAGATGAGGATGACAAGAAAGGTGGCGCCGGTTAAGGTGCTAAAAAAAAGGGCTTCATAAGATCCCATTGACCTGTAACCACGGTATAAATACTTTAAAGTAATTTTCCCGATGCCATAAGTAACAACGAATAATAATAACAGTACAAGGAAGTATGGGACGGATATTATAAACGCGCTCAGCAAGGATTTTAGAAAGAATTAAAGATAAGGAAATTAGTGGGGTTGTTAAATCAAAAAATCGAATAAAAATCCCTAATTTTAAAAACAACAAAATTTTAATGATACAAATTGCTGTTCTAAAAATAAAAAGATCACATTTTCAATATATAGACGAACTTTTGAATTTGTTGCCGGCTTCAACAAAAAAAAGATTTTTGAAGTTAGATCAAAAAGAAGACCGGTTAAGAAGCTCGGCCGCCCGGCTTATTTTAAAAAAGTTGTTGGTTGAAGAAGGTTATTCCGACTCAGTGTTAGAACAGGTTAAAATTGATAAGTTTGGCAAACCATTTATTAAGGGTGAGATCAATTTCAACATTGCGCATTCTGGTAAATATGTTATTTGCGCCCTTTCACATAAAAGCAAGGTGGGTGTTGATATTGAAAGAATAAAAAAAGTGAAGATAGATGAGTTTAATATTTTCCTTTCAAAAAAGGAAGCGACAGAAATTTTAAAGAACAAAAACCCAACTTACTGTTATTTTGAATTATGGACCCAAAAAGAAGCCATTGGCAAAGCCAACGGGAAAGGGTTAGGGGACTTATTGGAAGACATAACCATAAAAAATAAAACTGCCATTTGCGAAAAACTAAAATGGCATTTAGAAGAGCTGAATATTGATAAAAAATACATTTCATATATTGCATTTAACAAGCC
>JANYBY010000297.1 GCA_025360565.1 Bacteroidota bacterium | reverse complement strand
AGGCAAACCGTTAGTTAATTTATTCCAGGTAGCACCGGCGTCTGTACTTTTGTAAACCGCGCTTTCGGGACCGCCGCTAATGTAGGTCCACTCGTGCCTGCGGCGCTGGTGCGCGCAAGCGTATAAAATATTTGAATGCTCGGGATCAAGATGCACTTCATTAAAACCTACGTTTTCGTTCACAAATAAAACTTGTTTCCAGGTTTTTCCGCCGTCGGTAGTTTTGTAAACTCCTCTATCGCCGCCCGGCGCCCACAGCGGGCCATAGGCAGCCACGTAAACAATATCTGAATTGTCGGGATCGATCTCAATATTTCCAATATGTTCTGATTTTGCAAGCCCCATATTTTTAAACGATTTACCTCCGTCTTCGCTTTTGTAAATTCCATCACCATAACCAACGGCACGCTGGTTGTTGTTTTCGCCACTGCCAACCCAAATAATATTGGTATTATTTTTATCAAGGGCCAAACAGCCTATGGAGTAAACGCCTTGTTGATCAAAAATTGGTTCAAACGTAACGCCCGCATTCTTTGTTTTAAAAACGCCGCCGGCAGCAGCAGCTATATACCATTCGCTTTTATTCTTTGGGTTAACCGCCAAATCTATGATGCGCCCTGAAGTAACAGCAGGACCAACGCTTCTGAAAGATAAAGAAGAGTAAGTTTCAGAATTAATAATTGGCGCAACTGTGGGAGTTGGTTTAGCTTTTGCATCGTCTTTTTTATCGGCATCTTTTCCTACCTTGCCGGCAGGCAGGTTTTGTGAAAAGGATGAAGAAACAGAAAGTACGGCTGTAACTAAAAGGAGATTAATTTTTTTCATTTTAAAGGGAATGTTGAGTTAGCAAAACTAATATTTTATGGAAGAGTACCAAAGATATTTGCCGAAATTCACGTTGAATGGGGGACAAGGCGGTAAAGGAGGCAAGACACTATGAAGCAGAGCGCAGCTTGCTTCATAAGTAAACAAGACCGAAGAGAGGCAAGACCGAAACGCATAAAGAAAGCAATTGCGATTCACACAGAACAAGGAACCCGAAACAAGGAACTTGAAACAACAAACATTTTAGGTATGCCTAAAAAAATATTTAGGAATATAAATAAACGCTGTACCTTTGCACTGAGGCTGAAAGAGCCTATCAATTCATTTGTAACGGGAAGTATTTAATATGGGTCAGAAATCCTTAGAAGAAGTAAACTCAACCGTTAATACCAATAAAGGAAGTAGCTTTAAAAGAATGCTTGCCTTTGCCGGCCCTGCTTATATGATCAGCGTGGGTTATATGGATCCGGGCAATTGGGCCACCGATATTGCGGGCGGAAGTAAATTCGGTTACAGTTTAATTTGGGTTTTGGTAATGAGTAATTTAATGGCGCTCTTACTTCAGAGTTTTTCGGCGCGATTAGGAATTGTGAGCGGAAAAGACCTGGCGCAAGCAAGCCGCGAAAATTACCCGAGATTTGTAAATTTATTTTTGTATGGCTTGGCCGAGATCGCCATTGCAGCTTGTGATCTGGCTGAAGTAATAGGTATGGCCATTGGTTTACATTTATTATTTCCGGGTGTTTCTATTTTAACAGGGGTGTGTATAACGGTTTGCGACAGTTTTATTTTACTATTTCTTTTAAATAAAGGCGTAAGAAAATTAGAAGCTTTTATTATTTGCCTTGTCACTTTAATAGGCGCGTCATTTTTTATTGAATTGATAATTGCAAAACCAAATCTTGGTGATATTGCAGGGGGCTTAAAACCCTTTATTGCTAATGACGACGCGCTTTACATAGCTATTGGAATTATTGGTGCAACTGTAATGCCGCATAATTTATATTTGCACAGTTCGCTGGTGCAAACCCGAAAATTTGAAAGAACCCCACAGGATATTAAAAAAGCCATTCGTTACAATACCATTGATAGTTCGATAGCATTGAATTTGGCGCTTTTTGTAAACGCCGCCATTTTAATTTTATCGGCTACAACTTTTTTTAAGAATGGCAGGCAGGATGTTGCCGAAATACAAGACGCGCACCAATTACTGGCACCAATGCTTGGCAGTACATTAGCACCCATATTATTTGCTGTAGCATTAATTGCGGCAGGCCAAAGTTCTACCATTACAGGAACATTAGCAGGGCAAGTAGTAATGGAAGGATATTTAAATCTTCGCCTGCAGCCCTGGATAAGGCGTTTACTTACGCGCTCTATAGCAATTATTCCTGCGTTTATAGCCATTTGGATCTTTGGCGATGGGGCAACCGGAAAATTATTAATTCTGAGTCAGGTTATTTTAAGTTTACAATTAGGCTTTGCGGTTATTCCGTTAATTCATTTTGTGAGTGACAAAAAGAAAATGGGCGAATTTGTGGTTCCGTTCTGGCAAAAATCATTGGCATGGGTGGCGGCTTTAATAATTATCGGCTTAAACGTAAAGTTGGTTTATGCGGAGATCTATCATTTGATCACTACCGCCGAAAATCCAATGCTGATAAGCTTTACGATAGTACCGCTTTGCGTGTTTTGTTTTTTAATGTTATTATATGTTTTTATTATTCCGTTCATTACCAAAGAAAAAATTTCAGAAAAAGAAGGATTTCATCAGGCGTTGATTCCGTTAAACATCAACAACGAAAAAGATTTTATGCGGATCGCGGTAACGGTTGATTTTAGCGATAGTGATAATAAAGCCATTAACAGGGCCATACAATTTGGTAATAAAAATTCGACGCTGGTTTTGATACATGTGCTGGAAAGCACAAATGCCGTGGTTTACGGAGAGAATGCATTCGATTTGGAAAGGGAAGAGGATGTGCAAAAATTAAAACAATACCAGCAGCAATTAACCGAAAAAAATATTGTTTCCGAAATACGATTAGGATTTGGAAACCCAAAACAGTCTATTCCTAAATTGGTGACAGAAAATAACTGTGACCTTTTAATTATGGGAACACACGGCCATAAAACTTTAAAAGATATTTTATTGGGAACAACCATTGAAACGGTGCGGCACAACATTAAAATTCCTTTGGTGTTGGTGTGAACAAATACGAAAATTTTGTATTTTTACCTATATGACGAGTTTAAA
>JANYBY010000212.1 GCA_025360565.1 Bacteroidota bacterium | reverse complement strand
GCTTATTTTTACAAAATTTTGTTTGTTCTTGTATTCAATAATTTTTTTGCAGCGGTTAATACGGTAATTAATTTCGCTTATAAGTATTTCAGATTTAGATGTTTTTTTTTCTTCCACATCAAGCAGGCCGGTGTATTTGGCGAGAGCAGCTTTTGTACTGTCGTTTTTTTCAAGGGCGTAAGCAAGGTTAAAAGTGTAACCGTCAATTTCATCGGCCCGGTCTTTAGCCTGACAAATATAATTGAGTGCTTTTGGGTAATGATTTACATCGTAACAATAACAAATGCCTGCAATATATTTTAACTCCGCTAAATTGGGGTTGCCAGTAATTATTTTTTCAAAAAAAGTTAGTGCTTCCAGGTACGATTCCTGTTCAAGTTTAGATCTGCCTTTGTTAAACGATTCAAGATCATCGCCTTTTAAAGCTCTTTTTACCTTTTCAAAAACAATGGGATCCACCTGCGAAAAACAATTTATGTTAACGCAAACAAATAGAAAAAAAAGAAAAACGTTTTTCTTCCGGAAAAATATAGAAAAAATTGGGTGCAAAATTTAGTTAATCTAAGATAGTAAATAATTCGACTGCCATATAAAAAAGTATTAAGGCCTTTGAAAATTTCAATAGATTAATATCAACTTCATAAACATTCGACCCCCTCCTGGGCCAATCGATTTCTTTTTAAAATTAAATGAATTATTGTAATCCTGAAGGGATTATATATTTCTAACGAATATTGTAACAATTGACGCCGACCCTGAAGGGGTCGCATGTAATGTTGGATTTGGTCTCATTTTTTTTGCACAACTTATTTAGATCGAGGTTAAGGTCTTGCTAAGTGGAAGAAATAACTTTCAAAAGCTGTTTTACCATTTTTGCCTTGTTTTTTGCCTTCAAAATATCATCATCCACTATAGTGGTATGTCCCATTTTCCGAAAAGGCTTTGTATTTTCTTTTCCGTATAAATGAATGTAAACACCGCCAAATTTTAAAACATCTTCAAGCCCTTTATACTCGGCAAAGCCTTCGTAGCCGGGCTCTCCCAATAGGTTTACCATTACACTGGCTTTTGTTATTGCTGTATCGCCAAGGGGTAAATTTAAAATGGCCCGCCACATTTGTTCAAATTGCGAAGTAACGTTGGCTTCAATTGTTTGGTGGCCGCTGTTGTGCGGGCGTGGGGCAATTTCGTTCACCAATACTTTCCCGTCTTTCGTTAAAAATAATTCAACTGCCAACAAACCCACAATGCCTAATTTTTCGGCAACCAAGGTGGCAATTTCTACGGCTTCTTTTTCAATATTTTTTTTAATGTTTGCCGGCGCAAATAAGAACTCCACTAAATTGGCTTCTTTGCTAAACTCGCATTCAACAACCGGAAAACATTTTATTTCACCGCTTTCGCTCCTGGCAACGATAACCGAAAGCTCTTTATCAAAATCAACCAGCCTTTCCAGCACACAAGGCTCATCAAACGCATTTTTTAAATTTTCGGGATCCGTTAGTTTGCGTACGCCTTTGCCATCGTAACCGCCCTTGCGTAATTTTTGAAAGAACGGAAAGTAATCTTTGTACTTATTTATTTGTTCCTTGTTCTCGGCCAGAAAAAAATCGGCTGTGGGAATATTGTTTCGCTGATAAAACATTTTTTGCAGGCCTTTATCTTGTATTAATTCAATAATATGCGGCTGCGGAAATATTTTTTTGCCCTCGCTTTCTAGTTTCCTTAAAGCTTCGGTATTTACGTTTTCAATTTCAATAGTTATCAGATCTTTATCTTCGCCAAACTCATACACGGTATCGTGATCGGTTAAACTTCCGGTAACAAATTTTTTTACGAGATGCTTGCAGGGCGCGTTTTTGTCAGGATCCAACACAGAAATGTTTAAATTCAGGTTAATGCTGTTCTGTATCAGCATACGACCTAACTGACCGCCTCCTAAAATCCCTATATTTAACTGCTGAACTTTTTTGCTCATTTTTTTGATAGAAGGTCTAAAAATAATTAATTTAATTTAATACCTTTATTATTGTTATGAAAAATTATGTTTTCGCAATTTGTTTGCTTTGTTTGAGCTCTGTAAAAGCGCAGGTGGGGCAAAATTGCGGTTTTAATTTAGCGTACCAAAAGCTGTTTAGCCAAGATGCACAGGCAAAAGCCAGGTTTGATAATGTAACGCAAAATTTAACGACTAATAAAACGAACGATAACCAAACCAACGCGGCAACGAGTTTTACCATTCCCATAGTTTTTCATGTATTGCATTTAGGCGGTGCCGAAAATATAAGCGACGCGCAAATAAACGATGCAGTTGCTATTTTGAACCGAGATTACCGAAAATTGAATGCCGATATTACCGCTGTAGTGCCCGAATTTACAGCCATTGCGGCCGATTGCAATATTCAGTTTTCGCTTGCAACAATTGATGATAATGGAAATTGCACCAATGGTATTACACGGCATTACGATACAAGAACCAATTGGACCATGAATTTGGCCGATTATGTTTATACTTGGAACCGCACAAAATATTTAAATGTATACCTCGTAAACTCAATGCAAAGTGGTGTTGCGGGTTACGCGTATTTGCCGGGTACAGCGCCGGCACCGGCCGATGCCATTGTAATTTTGCATAATTATGTGGGCAGCATTGGCACTTCAAACCCATATACATCGCGCGCGTTAACGCATGAAGTAGGACATTGGTTCAATTTATCGCACACCTGGGGCAATACCAATAACCCTCAAGTGGCCTGTGGCGACGATGGAGTGAGTGATACACCGATAACGAAAGGACATTACAGTTGCAATTTGGGAAATGCTGTTGATTGCACCGTAGGTGTGGTTGAAAATATTCAAAATTATATGGAGTATGCCTATTGCGAAAATATGTTCACCCAAGGGCAAAGAACAAGGATGCATGCCTGTTTGAACGCTGCAACTGCAGGCCGGAATAATCTTTCAAGCAACAGTAATTTAATGGCCACGGGCATTATTAGCCCTTTAAATAATTGCGCACCAAAAGCCGAATTTTATGTTACAAATAAAATAAGTTGTGTAGGAAATGGTTTGGCGTTTGTTGATCAAAGTTATAACGCCCCGGTGGCAAATTGGTTGTGGAGTTCTCCTTTATCGGCCAACACTTCTACCGTGCAATTAGGAATTTTAAATTTTACCAATTCCGGAATTACATCGGTAAAATTAAAAGTGGGAAATGTTTTTGGAAGCGATTCTATTACCAAACAACAATTTGTAACTGTGTTAGCGGCGGGTACAAATTCGGGCGCCATAAATATAAATCAGGGATTTGAAACCGGAATTTTTCCTGATAATAACTGGATCGCTTCCATTCCCCAATACGGTAGTCCTTTTTTGCAAACCAATGCTGCAGCGGCAAGTGGAACTAATTGCGTTTGGGTAAATAATTATTTTGATAACCCGAATGAAGCCGTAAGTTTTTATTCGCCTGCCTTTAATTTGCAGAATACATTCATTGGGCTGTTCAGTTTTAAGTATGTGTACGCCCAGCAAAACGCGAACAACAACGATATTTTAAAAGTGTATGTAAGCTCAAATTGTGGCACTTCTTGGGATGAAATTTTTTCGGCAACAGGCGCTTCACTCAGTACAACCGGCAATTTGGAGGCCACGCCCATTTTAACGCCAACACCCGTGCAATGGAAAACGAAGATGATCAACCTGCAACCATACTCCGGAAAAGCAAAAGTGTATTTTAAATTTGAATTTACTCCGGATGTGAACGGCCCGGGAAATAATTTATTTATAGATGATATAAATATTAATACGGTTATTGGAATAAAAGAAAACGCGGTGAGTTTAAATGGTATAAATTTATTTCCAAACCCTTTTACTCAAGAGGTAACAATTGAAAATACAGGGAATGAAGGCATTAATTCAATTAAAATAATGGACATTAGCGGAAGAACAGAAATGGAAATAAAACCAAACGATGCTTTCGCTAAAAAAATTGTGCTCAACAATGTAAAAGAACTCAACGCCGGAATTTATTTTGCCGAAATAAAAACGCAGAGTGGGTGTAAAGTGGTTAAATTGATGAAACAATAGGGGCTTTGGTTTTTATGCCGCGGATTTCACAGATGAACACAGATCAATAGCGAAACAAATCCTTATATGTTTAAATAGGAATATGCCTATGTTTCTATGTGGTTAATTTTTGTAAACAGCCCAACAATTCTCCAACTTTATAACTCTAAAATTTACTACATTTGCGCATGACTTTTTGGAGAAGATTACGCTTTTATGGTTTTGGGTTTGGTCTCGGCTTATTAATTATTTATTCAATGTTCGGCACAAGGTCTTGTGTGAGTGTGAACGAACAAAAGATGCAGGAATTGGTTTTTCAGGAATTTCGTTTATCCGAAAAAGCTCTTTGTAAATTAAATTGTTTAAAGAAAAATGCCATGCTTCTTAAAATTGAGTTGCGCCATTTTGAAGTGAATTACGATTTAACCGATGTACATAAAAAACCTTACGGTGAATATTTTATTCAGCCAAAAAAAGAATTTGCAACGCAATATAATTACAAACTGATCATAAACGATTGCGATACTATCAGCCGTATTGACGATATAAGTGTTGATGCCAAAACAACCTGCACGTGTCAATAGCGCCGCTTTATACTCCCGAATTTTTTATGAAAGAGGCCTTAAAGGAGGCGCAAAAAGCATTTGATCTAGATGAAGTACCTGTGGGCGTTGTTATTGTTGCGAACGATAAAATAATTGCCCGCGGACATAATTTAACCGAACGATTAAATGATGTTACCGCGCATGCCGAAATGCAAACCATAACCGCGGCGGCTAATGCTGTTGGCGGTAAATATTTGATAGATTGCACCATTTATGTAACCCTTGAACCTTGTTTAATGTGCGCGGGCGCTTTGGCCTGGAGCCAGGTAAGCAAATTGGTTTTTGGCGCTAAAGATGTTAAAAGAGGCTATACTGTTTTGGGGAAAAGTGTACTGCACCCAAAAACAGAGGTTGTACAGGGTATTTTAGCCGACGAATCTGAAAAACTCTTAAAGGATTTTTTTGCTAAAAAGCGTAAATAGTTGTTTTTGGCATTATTTTTGAATAACTTTGATACACTAAAAACAAAACCATGCAATTAATTAAAATACTATCTTTTTCTCTTTTAATGGGTGTTGCAAGCTACAATGCTTCAGCATTAAATCCGAATAAAAACATAAGTATATTCGCCGAAACTCCGGTTAAAACCGTTTGTATTAAAAATCCGAACGCGGCGGATGCTAATACTTTTTTCTCAAGTATTACCGTTTTAAACTTTTGGGTTTATAAACCTGGCAACGATCTGGGAAAAATTATGGATGCACTTAAAGCCAGCCCAAATGTGGAGAGTTGTATTGAAGGCAAACCTGCCGGTGATTATAAAACCATTGTTTTGACTTTAAAAAGTAAAAAGGATAAAGCCTGGTTTGCTGCCGAATTTAAAAACGCTGGCCTTGCTCATATTAAAATAAACAACAACGAGGCCGTTGAAATAGATAAACTTTAATAAGAAATTTAATAAAATTTAAAAGCGCCTCAGAAATGGGGCGCTTTTTTTTTGTGAGAGTTTTTGATATCAAAATGTAATAATAGCTGTTGTTAGCGGGTCGTGCGTTAATCAAAACTTAATTTCAAGTGTCCGCCGAGTCCCTCGCGAATAATTCGAATGAGTGTCGAAAGCCTAATGTCGCTGGCGTCATTTTCTATTCTTGAAATATAATTTTTTGTCGTACCAACTTTTGAAGCCAGTTCTTCTTGTGTCAAGTGTTGATGAATTCTGGCCTCTTGAATTAGAACACCGATTCTGAAGGCTTCAAATTCTTCTTCGTACTTATTTCTTGTCGCAGTACCAATTTTCCCGTATTTTTTGTCTAAATGACTGTCCCAGGAAACTAACTTACTTCTTTTTTTGCTCTTCATGATATTGTTTTTTTAAACGTTCAGCTCTTTCAATTTCTTGTCGAGGTGTCTTGTCAGATTTTTTTTGAAAGCCGTTGAGCAAGATTACCAATTGTCCTTTGTCGAAAAAGCAAAAGATCCGAAAGATATCACTGCCAACCTTAACCCTCATTTCGTAAAGTCCGGTCGTACCCTCTAAGTGTTTGAAAAACTTCTCTGGAACCATTCTTAGTGTCCGCACTAAGCCAATTACCCAGTCAATTTTGTCTTGAACTTGTTTTGTCTGCCCGTTATAGAAGACCCAAAAGTCGTCGCCATAAACATAAGTTGTCCGGATGAAGTTTTCGCCCACTTGTCAAAGTTACCTAATTGGGTAACAGAAAACAAGTCTTTTAACAATTTTTTTTGAAGTCCGGGGTCTGTCTACGCATGCCCGCTAACTACCCGCCAAGCACCATAAACCTGCTTACAAATAATTGCAAACAATTACAACCGCTTATACAAATTTAACCAAACCCCCTTCTTTTCAGATAAATGTTCATAAACAAAAATCTGAAGTTTAGTAGTTATTACTTTACAAAAAAAGTTGCCTCTCTTCAAAGCCATAAAATTCAGAAAACTTTGCTTCGCCCCGATTAATCATGCGCGCTGAGCTCGCAATCACGGTTCGTGTTGACTTAAACTCTTATTCCTATTACAAGCACATCGTCCACCTGTTCGTGTCCGCCTTTCCAGTTCTCGATGTTATCGTTAAGAATTTTTTCTTGTTCGTTCACATCTTTATCGCAAATTTGTAATAGTAATTCCTGAAAACGTTTCATCATAAATTTTTTGCCTTTATCTCCGCCAAACTGATCGGCGTAACCATCAGTAAATACATAACACATATCACCGGCCTGCAATTCAATTTCATTATTTGTAAACTGCGTTCTTTCTTGTTGTTTATTCCCTATGGGAAATTTATTGGCTTTGTATTCTATTATTTTTTTGTTGCGCACTACATATAAAGGTCTGTAAGCGCCGGCGTATTGCACCTTTCGTTTTTCAAGATCAAAACTAAGTAAGGCAATATCCATACCGTCTTTAGTATCGTGATTTTTTCCGTCATTTTTAAAAACTTCTCCTACGCCTTTATGAAGCATGTCCAGAATCTTTCCCGGATTTTCTTCTCTTACATCACGAATAATATGACTGAGCAAATCATTCCCGATCATGCTCATTAATGCCCCGGGTACACCATGCCCCGTACAATCCGCGGCTGCAATAACAGCGCGGTTATCTACTTTTGTATAATAATAAAAATCTCCGCTTACAATATCTTTTGGGTTATACAAAATAAAAGCGTCTTTAAAAACGGAAAATACTTCTTCTTTTGGCGCGAGAATAGCGGTTTGGATCCGTCGGGCGTAATTAATTGAATCTAAAATATCTTTATTCTTATGCGAAATAATTTGGTTAGAAAGTTCAATTTGTTTTTTGGATTCTTCTTCCGCTACCATTATCACTCTGATATATCTAAGCAATACCACAACGGTAATAATAAATATGAGAACTGAAACCAATAAATTTTTGAGGAGATTTTTACGCGCCTCTGCAATGAACGTATCAAAACTTTCATCTACTTCCACAATGCCGGTAACATTTCCTTTTGAATCTTTAATGGGACTAAAAGCCGAAAGCCAGGTGCCGTATTCGTCGGTATATTGGTGAATAACATTTCCTTTTTCGTAATCATCTAAAAATTCTTTGTGAAACTGAATGTATGGATCGCGCACATAAGGCGTATCGCTTGAGTTGACGATGTAATAAAATTTCTTTTCGTTCTTATCAAGTACCAAAGTGGAGATCTCGGTGGTTAAATGATTAATGTCATAAGCATTGCGAAGCTTTTTCCAAATAGAATAATAAATACTGTCTTGCTGGTTGGAATTAATTTCACCTGTTTTTTTATATTTTTCGGTAAGGTATTGATGCTGCTCGCCATTAACATTTATGGCCACGGTATTTGCGATTGCCTGAAGCCGCTCTAAATTATTGTTTTCGGCAACGCTAAGAAAATGAAAATTAATGTAAAAAATAAAATAGGCAGATAATAAAAATAGTCCGGAGAAAACAGTCACAATAATTTTAGTGCTGGGCTTTTTCCAATCCGGTATTTTGATCTTGATCATACTTATTGACACTTACTCTCTTAATACAATAATAGTATTTTTAGTTCAAGAATGAAAATGATTTCTAATTTTGTTGCAGTAAATGCAAAAAAGGGATAGTACCATTGATATTTTGAGAGGCATGGCCATTTTTACCATGATAGCCGCTAATATGGCGGCTCATAGCTTTATGGAGCCGCACCCCTTTGCTTTCAGACTTTACGGAAGTTTTGCAGCACCCACTTTTATTTTTCTGGCAGGCATGATGGTGAGCTACACCGCTTTTTTAAAGAAACATCCCTTAAAATATTATTTCGTGCGAGGCTCCGCAACATTAATTGTAGCTGCACTAATCGATTATTTTTTATGGGGCGTAATTCCATTTACCACATTTGATGTGTTATATTTGATCGGATTGGCTATGCCGCTCATCCATTTGTTTTTATTTGCGAAAAGATGGCTGCAAGCAACAATTATTACATTGCTTTTTGCACTTACTCCTTTAATGCAAATTTATTTTGGATACATTGATACACCTGTGGAACCGAACATAATTTCTGATCTCAACTTTAAAATAGTTTTGCATCAACTTTTTGTGGATGGCTGGTTTCCTTTATTTCCGTGGCTTGGCGTATCTTTTCTGGGCGCTTTTTTCGGTCATATGCGCGTTCAGCATTCTCCTGAAATAATAAGCAAACCTTTTTTAATAAGCGGCCTTTTCTTTTTTACGGTTGGAATTACTTCCTGGTGCTTGTTTAAACCAACATTAATTACCCGCGAAGGTTACAGCGAATTGTTTTATCCGCCAACATTGTTTTATTTACTTACGTTCATTGGTTTGATCTTAATTTTGCTTTCTCTCCTGTATAAAATACGACATCAAAAAATATTTTATTTCTTTTCCAATTTCGGCAGATCATCTTTACTTGTGTATATTTTACATACAGTATTTATTGTAACTATTTTCAATGTTTTTTTTGAGGCCTGTGATCTTACAATGTTTGCTGTGCTCTATTTAAGCCATGCCGCGGTGCTGTGGCTGATCGTGTTTTTTGTTCAGAAAATTAAAAAAGAAAACTTCCCTTTTATTTTAC